>NZ_JACARK010000706.1:0-8130 GCF_013386655.1 Pseudomonas sp. K5002
CAGCCGGATCTTCTGGCCACCTTGCTGCGCCAGGGGCACCAGCCACAATGGCTGCAATCCACCTGGGCCGGCATCACGCCGCTGCTGGCCGACGGCCTGCCGCGGGATTACCGTCTGACCCGAGCCGTGGGCATTTTTGGCCAGGTGATGGCCGAATACGTGCTGACTTACATGCTTGGCCATGAGCGTGAAGTGCTGGCGCGGCTGGTCAGCCAGGTCGAGCGCAAGTGGGATAACCGCATGGGCCAGAGCCTGGCGGGGCGCAAAGTGCTGATCGTCGGTACCGGTGATATCGGCCGCAGCGTTGCGCAATTCCTGCAGCCGTTTGGCGTTGAGCTGTACGGCATTGCCAGTGAGGCCCGTGAGCAGGCGCCGTTTGTCGAAGTTGCCGGGCTCGACGCGTTGCCGCGCCTGGTGAGTGAGGTGGACTACGTGGTCAACCTGCTGCCCAACACGCCGAACACCCACGATTTGTACAATGCGGCGCTGTTCAAGCAGTTCAAACCGACCGGGTTGTTCATCAACGTCGGGCGCGGTGTGGCGGTGGTCGATGCGGACCTGGTGGAAGCGTTGAAGGAAGGCCATCTGGCCGGCGCGGTGATTGACGTTTGCCGTCAGGAACCATTGCCCCAGCGCCATCCGTTCTGGACCGCCTGGGGGTTGCTGCTGACCGGGCACAGCTCGGCGCCGACTTCGCCGGGGATGATGGTGCAATTATTTGTCGAGAATTTGCGCGCGTACCAGGCGCAGGAAACGTTGCGTGGTGAAGTGAGTTTCGAGCGCGGTTACTGACAGCGCGAAGGCCCGGCAACGCGTGTTGCCGGGCGCTTACAAATTTCTGCAAACACTAATCAGATGTTCGTTTCGCAGGCCGTATGTGAGGCTCGTACCCCTCTCCAGATGGGTACATTCTCATGTTGAATGCTGGCACTGTGTCTCTCCCTCCACGGCTAACTTCGCAACTTTCCCTGCTTTCTACCGAGCCGGCGGCGCTCCCTCTATTGCCCTCTGCTCTGGGTGCTACGGCCGATCGCAATACGCAGGCCCTCGCCCCAGTCCCCCGGCAATCCGGTCTCACCGCGGCGTTGGGCGACCGCGAGAATCTGCGGACACTGGGCCAGAAGCTCAACGAAATCGCCAGCCGTCTTGGCGTGAATGCCAGCCCTCAAGCGGTGCTGGCCGCGCTGCAAACGACACCGATGCAAATACACCCCGACTCGTCCTACCCGACCCAGGCGGGTAAAGCGGCGACGGTAGAGACCTTTCTCGGAAGTATCGGCTTGGGGTTGCCCACCAATCATTTTCAGCTGACCGGTCATGCCCATGCGGTGAGTGACAGGGCACTGGAGCATCCGCTCGGCAATTTTGGCGGCGGGTTGTCCTGGCCTGTTCCCATGAGCGCCGCTGAACAGCGCAGGGTACTGGCGGCGGCTACCGACCATGGCAGCCAGAACCCCAATGCACCGCACATCGGCGCAAGCGTGGGTGTACTGGAATATCTGAACGCGAACCAGCCGTTGTCGGGCGAGGCATTGGCTGATCCTGCCAAGGCACTCGAAACCCTCGTCAGCTCCACCCGCGGGCAGGCACTGGGGCAAGCCATACAGGACCAGCTTGGGGGCGCCGCCTCCGAGACCAGCGTGAACGAGTACGCACTGAGTGCGATCCATCTGCTGCTTGACCCGGAGTCCATCACGGCGCCGCACCGTAACCGCGTGGCGGGTTTCGACCTCGCCCAACAAGCCCATTGGGGCAAGCCGGCTTCGACAGTGCTCGAGCGCCTGAGCACTTACCTGCACGAAAATCACAAGACCAGTCCCGAGATGGCCAAGGCCGGCGCCTATTTGTTACTGGCACGAAAGGCGCCCGAGTTTTTGATCAAGGACATCCCCGACCGCGTGACCTACGGCAGTCCGGCCTGGGTAAGCCTCGCGGTCGCAGCGGCGGCCATAGAGGCGCAGTTCCCCGGAAAGGTGGCGCACATGACCTTTGCCCAAGTCATGTCCAGCGCGGAAAACGCGATCCTGACGAATCGAGCCGCCGCCGAACATGCACAAAAGGCGGCATTGGTGGACTGGGCCGTGGTCAACGGGATCGTCACATGCCAGCCAGGTGATCGTTACAGCGACGATGAGATAGACCGTGCAAGGACGGCATTCAACGCACAACTGAAGTCGACGCTTGCGGCTACCGGTTTGTTGGAAGCCGAGATTCCAAGCCGTAAAGACATTGCGTTGGCCCATTTGAAGGAGCGGTTTGGCGAACACGTACCTTTTGAAGAGAAACGACTGAAGGTCGTTGACTCGAAACAACCGTCAGCCCAACCACTTTATGGTCCGACCCGGGCGCCCGGCGGGCTTTTCTCGTTGTTGGACATCGCCATGAGCGGACTTGGCCAATACCCATGGGAAACCAGGGACCCGAGCATTGCCGAGGCAATCAAAGGCAAGAGCCTGGATTTCAGCGTGAACAAAATCTTCAACGAAGAATTTGAACAAGCAATCACTTCTCGCCAGCAAGGGGTTCGCAGCGTCATCAAGCACCTTGTCGCAACACTGCCCTTGGTTGACCGGGAAAACCTGGAGTTTGCAAAGCTCGAGTTTTTTCAGAAAAACACTTATGAACTGGGCCTCGACTTCACCTCTAAAAAACGGCAGGGCGCGGAAAACAAACTGTGGATCAAGGCCACCGGAAGAAATGGCAACACCGTTTATGAAATTGATTTGAACGCAGGTGCAATCAAGTCGGTGCCGGCCTCGGAGTTAACAACAAAACGCGAGCGGCAGGCCAACAAGGAGTTCAAGACGGAGCCCTTCAAGCCCAAGACCGTGAGCGAGGCTGCCCTTGGCCAAAAGAGCCAGGACGGCTTGTCAACGCCGCCCCCCAGTTTTTCCAGTGCGCGAACCCAGCACATCGCCGATGCTTTTGTTGAGCATCTTGATCTCGACAGTGATGACATAAAAACCTATGCCCGGGGTGTCACCTCGTTCGATAAACAAATGGCAACCGAGTGGAACGTCACCCACTTTTTTCTTGACCTGATTCCGCTCAGGTCCGCCATCGTGAATTTTTCCAGGGGCAACCACCTGGAAGGGGCCAGTGACCTGGCGCTGGATGTCTTTGGTTTTGTCACGGCGGGCGCGGGTGTGGCGGCGAAAGTCACGAAGGCGGGAGCCAAGGTCGCGAGCGCCGCCGCCAAGGCCATTCAAGTGGCAAAAGTCATCGGTGTGGCTGCCATTCAAGCATTCAACCCATTGGATGGCTTCAGCGAACTGGTCGCGGGCGGTGCCCGGTTGCTGGGCAAAGGCGCCAACTTTGTACGCGCCACGGGTGCAGAGGTGGTCAACAAGCTCAGGGGCGCGAGCGGCAGCTATGACCTGTTGAAGGCTGCCAGTAAACACTATGACGCAGCAGCGACGGGTACCTTCAAGGTCGCCGGGCAAAGCGTTGATGGAGGCGCGGTACTCCAGAACGGTCGATGGTATGCGTTTGATGTGGACAGGATGCGGCCTTACGGCAGCCCTCTTGAAGGCTTCACCGCAAAAACGAGTGCGATGGATGGGGCGATCATCACCACGCCTGCCGAGCCGGGCAGCGCCCTGAACAACCGGTTGCTTGGCGACTACAGCGTGGCCGAATCGAAAATAGCCGGGCTTGCGCGCAACAGTCAGGGGATCTATGTGGCGGCGGACGGTCACTTGTCCCACATCCGCCATACCGATACTGCCGGCAACACTGCGGTCTACGAAGTGCGGCAAGTGACTCGCACCGCCGACGGTGCCGTACAGGCGCAGATTTATCACAATAACCGGCAAACGCCGCTGCTGGTGCAGCACCTTCAGGGGGACCAATGGCAGCGCCTGGGGGCACGCGGCGGTAACCGGCCCTCTGTGGCATCAGACCTGGGGCCGGAAATTGGCGGGGGCGGTGAGGGGACGATCTACGACAGTCTCGACGGGAAAAGTGTCTATAAGGACTATGGCCCTTCATCCATGACTTCTGCCGACGACTTTGTCGATAACGAGACCCTGTGCCTGAACAGCTATTACGGTGACGGCTTTGCAACCACGATATTTGAAAATGGTCGCCGTTATTTGAAAATGGGCAAGCTGGACGGGGTGGATGTAAATACCCTGGCAAGGGGAAGTTTGCCCCCAGAGGCCAGGCTTTTACTGGATGACGCATTTCGGCGCATGGAACAGAAAAATCTTTACCACAACGATCTGCAGTTAAGTAATTTCCTGTATTCAGCGAGGGATAATAAAATCTATCCAGTGGACTTGAACGCAAACGGTCTTGAAGACATGACACCGTTTCTCGCCAGTATGTACAAGCGTGATCGAGACGAGCTGCGCAGGGCCTATTACGCGCTGATCGCCAAGGCGTAGCTGCACTTGTGGCCGGTGTACCCTGCTGTGATCGCAGCAGCAGGGTTTTGACGTGACCGTCAACGACTGCCAGAGCGTGTTCAGTCCTGGTGGTTGAAGTCGCCTTCGGACACCAGCTCGTTCAATGGACGACGCGGGCTCGGGGTTTCCCGGGCTTGCAGGTAGTCGGCCAGGGTCGATTTGTCGCCGAGCTTGCCAATCGCCACCGCAGCGTGCAGGGCGTAACCTTCAGGAATCTTCAGTTCCTTGCGGGTCAGTTCCTGGTCGAAACCGGCCATGCCGTGGGTGTGCCAGCCGCTGAGGCTGGCTTGCAGCGCCAGGTGGCCCCAGGCCGAGCCGGTGTCAAAGGTGTGCCACAGGGCCGGGGTTTCTTCGGCGGCACCAGGCACGGCAAAGGTCGTCTTCGACGCGACGATCACCAGGGCCGAGGCATGCTGCGCCCAGCCACGGTTGAATTCGTTCAGCAGGCCCAGGAAACGTTCCCAGTTCGGCGTGTCGCGGCGCGCATAGAGAAAACGCCATGGCTGCGAGTTGTAGGCCGAAGGTGACCAGCGCGCGGCTTCGAAGAAGCTCAACAGGGTGTCCACCGGGATGCTTTCGCCGGTGAAGGCGCGCGGCGACCAGCGGTCGGTGAATTGTGGGTGGATCGGATAGTCGGCGACGCGTGGGTTGCTGCTCATTGGGCTGATCCTGATGAAAAACCGGGGTTCAAAACTACTTCGCCGCCGGGTGGCTGACAAGTCTTGTTCTACCGACAGTCGTAAGCGCTTGGCCCCGGGGGCCATGGGCACTAGACTGGCGGCCTTTTAACATACCGATATTGATGTAGAGCCATGGCCGCCAAAGTCGAACCTTTCTGGATCCGCAAAACCCTCGAACAACTCGACCAGGATGAGTGGGAGTCGTTGTGCGACGGCTGCGGCCTGTGCTGCCTGCAAAAGCTCGAGGATGAAGACGACAACAGCGTCTACTACACGCGCATCGCCTGCAAACTGCTGGACCTGAAAACCTGCCAGTGCACCGATTACCCCAACCGTCGCGCCTCGGTGCCCGATTGCATCCAGCTCACTCCGGGCCAGGCCGACCAGTTCAAATGGCTGCCGCCCACCTGCGGTTACCGGCTGGTCAGCGAGCGCAAGGATTTGCCGCTGTGGCACCACCTGGTCTGCGGCGATCGCGACGCTGTGCACCAGGAACGCATTTCCCAGTCCGGGCGCATGCTCAGCGAAGGCAGCGTGCCCGAGGATGACTGGGAGGATTACCTGATTTTTCGTGCAGGCTGAGAAGGAGTGTGTATGACGGTTGGAGCCAGGCTGGCGGCGAGCCTGCTGTTGTTGGTATTGAGTGCGCCGGCGTGGGCGGCGAAGAAAGTTGACCTGGACTATCACGTCAAGCTGTTGCCCCAAAGTGATCAGGCAGAAGTGCGCCTGAGCCTGTCCCAGGGCTCGGCGGTGCGCAGCCTCAACTTCGACCTGGGCCGCGACGGCGACTACAGCGACTTCAAGGCCGATGGCCAGTGGCAAGTGTTGCCGGGCAATACCCCGGGTGACAGCCGCGGCCTGTGGCAACCGAGTGCCGACAAGGCCAGCCTGACCTACCGTGTACGCCTCACCCACGCGCGCAAGAAAGGCGTCTATGAAGCGCGGATGACCCCGAGTTGGGCGCTGTTTCGCGGCGAAGACCTGGTGCCCACTGCACGTCTGGATCAACAGGACGGCATTGAACTGGTGTCGCGCCTGGTGTTTGAACTGCCTGCCGGCTGGAAAAGCGTCGAGACGTCCTGGCCGCGCATCGGCAAGAACAAATTCCGCATCGATAACGTTTCCCGCCTGTTTGACCGGCCCACCGGCTGGATGCTCGCGGGTACGCTGGGCAGTCGCAGGATGCGCCTGGGGGAAACCGAAATCACCGTGGCGTCGCCCAAAGGGCAAGGCATGCATCGCATGGATGTGCTGACCTTGCTGACGTTTGTCTGGCCGCAAGTGCAAGCGGCATTCCCACGGCACCCGGCGAAATTGCTGGTGGTGGGCGCCAGTGACCCGATGCGCCGCGGTGCGTATTCGGCGCGGGACTCGATCTACCTCAACAGCCGTACGCCGTTGGTCAGCGAGAACGGCAGCAGCCCGTTGATCCGTGAAGTGGTGCAGGCTATCGGCCGCTTCAACGACCATCAGGGCAGCGATTGGATCAGCGAGGGCTTGGCGCAGTACTACGCCATTGAGCTGATGCGCCGCGCAGGGGGGATCAGCGACGATCGTTATGCCGCCCTGCAGGCCCGGCTGGCCAGCGAAGGCAAGGACGTGACCACCCTGCGGGTCGAGCACGCCAATAGCGCGACCGTCTCACGAGCGGTGGTGTTGTTGCAGGAGCTGGACCGCGAGATTCGTGTGAAAACCCACAACAAGCGTTCGCTGGATGATTTGACCCAGGCGGTGATGCGCTTGAACAGCATCAGCACAAAGGAATTCGTGCAGCTGGGGGAGAGCATTATTGGCGAGTCGTCGGTAGTACTCGATACCAAACTGCTGCACTGAAACCAAGGTGGGAGCGGGCTTGCTCGCGAAAGCGGTGTATCAGAAACACAGTCAGTGACTGACACTCCGCTTTCGCGAGCAAGCCCGCTCCCACTTTTGATCGGGGTTAACCCACAGTTTTGCTGGCGTTTTCAGCCGCCACTTCAGCCTTGGTCTTGAGGTTTTTCAGTTCCTCACCGGCGCGTTCGATCTTGGTTCGCACGCTGTTCATTTCCTGGCGGCTGCGCTCCAGCAACTCTTTCGCCGAGCTATGCCCGCTGATCCCGCGTGCCAGCGCTACGCCGCCAATCGCCACCTGGATCAAACCGAAAAAGCCGCCACGGCGCAGGCCTTTGCCCATCATCACCACACCGCCAGCCAGGGAGCCGATGCGTTCCCAGCCCTGGACGTTTTGCGTGGGTTGGGGCTCGAACGGGGTGGACCGGATAACGGGTCGCAGGGTTTTGCTGTCGCTCATGATCTGTCTCCAACAAGGGCTGATTGATATGCAGCTGACTGCACACAGGCCGCGGATGTTCCCAAAAAATCAGTATTTGGGGCCCGAACGGGTGTTGTTGCCCTTGGCCAGACGGTCGTAAAGCACCACGTTGACGGTGGCGGCGAGGTTCATGCAACCGGTGGTCGGGATGTAGATCACGTCTTCACACCAGTCGCGAATCTCTTTGTCGAGGGAGCCGTCTTCCGGGCCGAAGATATACAGCGCACGGTCCGGATGGGTGTATTCGGGGAGAGGGCGGGCGCCTTCCACCAGCTCGACGGCGACGGGGATGCAGCCCAGGGGCAGGATCTTTTTCAGGTCGTCGATACCGATCAGCGGAATGTCGTGGTGGACCTTCTTGGTGTCGGTAATAAAGTCCCGGGCCCGCTCATAGCGCTTGCCGGTGTAGAACACCGAGGCCACGCCGTAGCAGCCGGCGGCGCGCATCACCGAGCCGACGTTTTCGGGGGATTTGGGGTTGTACAGACCGATGCAGCTGTAGCGTTTATTGCCCACGGGAGAGGGTGCCTTCGAGAAAAACCGCGATTATACGGGGATTGCTCGAAAGGCGGTCAGTTTGAGCGGCACGTGTTGCAACACTGTGGCAAGGGAGCTTGCTATGGCAAAGGGGCTTGCTGTGGCGAGGGAGCTTGTTGTGGCGAGGGAGCTTGCTCCCGCTGGAGTGCGAAGCGCTCCCAAAAAGCGTGGGGCCGCTACGCAGCCCAACGGG
>NZ_JACARK010000071.1:0-2991 GCF_013386655.1 Pseudomonas sp. K5002
GCTGCACCCGACGCATGATCGCGCGCAGCCGCGCCACCAGTTCACCCGGGGAACTGGGCTTGGGCACATAATCGTCCGCGCCAAGCTCCAGCCCGGTGATCCGGTCGATGTTGTCGCCCCGGGCCGTGAGCAACACCACCGGCACCTGGCTGCTGGCGCGGATGCGCCTGAGCACTTCTATGCCCGAGAGCCTGGGCAGCATCACGTCCAGCACCACAATGCTGTAGCGCCCCGACAGTGCCTCGACCTCACCCTCCTCGCCGGTGTGCACACAGGTCGCCTCAAAGCCTTCATGCTCCAGGTATTGGCCCAGCATTTCAGTCAGTTCCTGGTCATCGTCGACTAGCAATACGCGGATCATGGCGAGCTCGTGAAAGGGTACCCCCACAGTATCGCCCAGCCTCATCGCCCCGGGGCCAACCTTTACCTAACTTGACACTTGGTTAACCGCACCAAACCCGCGCCGCTCTTATGCTTGCCGTCCACCCGTCTGGCCGCGTTGTGGTGACCCGTCTGCGGCGAGTCATCCCGGCGCGCTTGCGCTGCTTGTCGATGTGTTCTGGAAAAGATCTTGATGAATTTTTCGCGCCTGCTCTGCTCGGTTGCGCTGCTGCTCAATGTCACACTTGCACACGCTGAAGCCTTCAAAATCTCGGATATCCGTATCAACGGTCTGCAACGGGTCTCGGCGGGCAGCGTGTTTGGTGCCTTGCCGCTGAACGTGGGGGACGAGGCGGATGATCGACGGCTGGTGGATTCCACCCGTGCGTTGTTCAAGACCGGCTTCTTCCAGGACATCCAATTGAGCCGCGACGGCACGGTGCTGATCATCAATGTGGTCGAGCGCCCATCGGTGTCCAGCATCGAGTTCGAAGGCAACAAGGCCATCTCCACCGAAGACCTGCTCAAGGGCATGAAGCAGTCGGGCCTGGCCGAGGGCGAGATCTTCCAGCGCGCCACCCTGGAAGGCATGCGCAACGAACTGCAGCGCCAGTACGTGGCCCAGGGTCGCTATTCGGCCACGGTCGACACCGAAGTGCAGCCGCAACCGCGCAACCGCGTGGGCCTGAAGGTCAAGATCGACGAAGGCTCCGTGGCCGCGATCCAGCACATCAACGTGGTGGGCAACCACGTGTTTACCGACAAGGAACTGATCGGCACGTTCACCCTCAAGACCAGCAACTGGCTGTCGTTCTTCACCAACGATGACAAGTACGCCCGTGAAAAACTCACCGGGGACCTGGAACGCCTGCGCTCCTATTACCTGGACCGTGGTTATATCAACATGGACATCACCTCGACCCAGGTGTCCATCACCCCGGACAAGAAGCACGTCTATATCACCGTCAACATCAACGAAGGCGAGAAATACACGGTGCGTGACGTGAAGCTCAGCGGCGACTTGAAAGTGCCCCAGGACCAGCTTGAAGCCCTGTTGCTGGTGCAGAAAGGCCAGGTGTTCTCGCGCAAGCTGATGACCACCACCTCGGACCTGATCACCCGGCGCCTGGGTAACGACGGCTACACCTTCGCCAACGTCAACGGCATGCCCACGCCCCACGATGAAGACCACAGCGTGGACATCGTGTTTGCGGTCGACCCGGGCAAACGGGCCTACGTGAACCGCATCAACTTCCGTGGCAACACCAAGACCGACGACCAGGTGCTGCGCCGGGAAATGCGCCAGATGGAAGGTGGCTGGGCGTCGACCTACCTGATCGACCAGTCCAAGGTTCGCCTTGAGCGCCTGGGCTTCTTCAAGGAGGTCAACGTCGAAACCCCGGCCGTGGCGGGGGTCGACGACCAGCTTGATGTGAACTACGCGGTCGAAGAACAAGCGTCCGGCTCGATTACCGCCAGCGTCGGTTTTGCCCAGGATGCCGGGCTGATCCTTGGCGGTTCGATCACCCAGAACAACTTCCTGGGCACCGGGGATTACGCCAGCCTGGGCCTGACCCGCTCGCAGTACCAGAGCAAGTACAACATTGGCTTTACCAACCCCTACTTCACGCCGGACGGGGTGAGCCTGGGCTATAACGCGTTCTACAGTGCCACCGATTACAACAACTACTACGACGATGGCAGCGGTGTTTCCTACTACTCCATCAACAGTTACGGCCTGGGGGCCACACTCGGGTACCCGATCAATGAAACCTCGCGGTTGAGTTTCGGCCTGACGGTGCAACACGACAGTATCGACCCGGGCATCTACAGCTCTGATGAGATTTACGATTTTCTTCAGCGCGAAGGCAGTGAGTTCACCAACTTCAAGGCCAACCTTGGGTGGTCGGAGTCGACGTTGAACAAAGGCGTGATGCCGACCCGTGGTTACTCGCAGAACCTGAACCTGACGGTGACGCTTCCGGGCAGTGACTTGAGTTTCTACAAACTCGATTATTCCGGGCAGACATTTGTACCGATCACCAATTCGACGACGCTGCGTTTGCATACCAAGCTCGGCTATGCCAACGGGTATGGCTCGACGGACGGCCTGCCGTTTTATGAAAACTACACGGCCGGGGGTGAAGGTTCGGTGCGCGGGTTTGAAAGCGGCACGCTTGGGCCGCGCAGTACGCCGGCGACCGGGGCGTATGCCAGTGCGGGCCAGCAGTACTACAGCGACCGCAGTCCTGAGGCGTTGGGGGGCAACATCCTGATTACCGGGGGGGCGGAATATCTGTTTCCGATGCCGTTCCTTAAAGATAATAAGTCGGTGCGTACGTCTGTGTTCTGGGATGTGGGTAACGTTTATTCGGACAAGTGTGCCCTCAGTACTACTCAGGGTTGTAATGGGGTTGACCTGAGTCAGCTGGGTGCCTCTGTGGGGGTTGGGGCTACGTGGTACAGCCCGTTGGGGCCGTTGAGTATCAACCTGGCGTTGCCGGTTCGTACGCCGGAGAATGCGACCAAACAGGTGTTCCAGTTCTCCATGGGGCAGAATTTCTGATCTGCCTGGGTACATATCCGTTTTTGCGGTTATGGCCGCTATTG
>NZ_JACARK010000707.1:0-8611 GCF_013386655.1 Pseudomonas sp. K5002
TTTCGGCGCGCGCCTGGCGCACCGGTTGTCGCCGCGCTTGCTCAAGCGGCTGTTCGCCGGGCTGCTGTTTTGCGTAGGGCTGAATTTTTTGCTGTAACGCAGGCTTAATCGCGCACCGGCATGGTCCGATGCGCCATGACTATTGATTTAACGAGGAGTCGCAATGCTGCCTTACCCGCAGATCAACCCGGTGGCCGTGGCCATCGGTCCGCTGCAAATCCACTGGTACGGGTTGATGTACCTGATCGGCATCGGCGGTGCCTGGCTGCTGGCTTCCCGGCGCCTGAACCGTTTCGACCCGACCTGGACCAAGGAGAAGCTCTCCGACATGGTGTTCTGGATGTCGATGGGGGTCATCGTCGGCGGACGCCTGGGGTATGTGCTGTTCTACGACCTGCCAGCCTACATCGCCAACCCGACGCTGATCTTCGAGGTGTGGAAGGGCGGCATGGCGTTCCACGGCGGGTTTGTGGGGGTGATGATCGCCGCCTGGTGGTTTGGCCGGCGTAACGGCAAGTCGTTCTTCCAGCTGATGGACTTCGTCGCGCCGTTCGTGCCGATTGGCCTGGGTGCCGGGCGCATCGGTAACTTCATCAATGCCGAATTGTGGGGCAAGCCGACTGACGTGCCGTGGGCCATGGTGTTCCCGCCGTTCAGCGACCCGGCGCAATTGCCGCGCCACCCCTCGCAGCTGTACCAGTTCGCCCTGGAAGGCGTGGCGCTGTTCCTGATCCTCTATATCTTCTCGCGCAAGCCACGCCCGACCATGGCCGTTTCGGGGATGTTCGCGTTGTTCTACGGGATCTTCCGCTTTATCGTCGAGTTCGTACGGGTGCCGGATGCGCAACTGGGCTACCTGGCGTGGGGCTGGGTGACCATGGGTCAGATTCTCAGCCTGCCGATGATCATCGCCGGCCTGGGCCTGCTGTGGTGGGCTTACAATCGCCCGCAAGGCATCAAGAACACCGCGCTTTAAATTCGAACGCCGGGGCCCGAGGGTCCCGGCTTCAACGATACAGGTATACACATGAAGCAATATCTCGAACTACTGAACGATGTCGTGACCAATGGCCTGACCAAGGGCGACCGCACCGGCACCGGCACCAAGGCCGTGTTTGCCCGTCAGTTTCGGCATAGCTTGGCCGACGGCTTCCCGCTGCTGACCACCAAGAAGCTTCACTTCAAAAGCATCGCCAATGAATTGATCTGGATGTTGAGTGGCAACACCAACATCAAGTGGCTGAACGAAAATGGCGTGCGTATCTGGGACGAATGGGCCACCGAAGACGGCGACCTGGGCCCGGTGTACGGCGAGCAGTGGACCGCCTGGCCCACCAAGGACGGCGGCAAGATCAACCAGATCGACTACATGGTCGAGACGCTGAAGACCAACCCCAACAGCCGCCGCATCCTGTTTCACGGCTGGAACGTCGAGTACCTGCCGGACGAGACCAAAAGCCCGCAGCAGAACGCCCGGGACGGCAAGCAAGCGCTGCCACCTTGCCACCTGCTGTACCAGGCTTTTGTGCATGACGGTCATCTGTCGATGCAGTTGTACATCCGCAGCTCCGATGTATTCCTCGGCCTGCCGTACAACACCGCTGCCCTGGCGCTACTGACCCATATGCTGGCCCAGCAGTGCGACCTGATCCCTCACGAGATCATCGTCACCACGGGCGACACCCATGCCTACAGCAACCACATGGAACAGATCCAGACCCAGCTGGCGCGCACGCCGAAGAAGCTGCCGGAACTGGTGATCAAGCGCAAACCCGCGTCGATCTACGATTACAAATTCGAAGATTTTGAAATCGTGGGCTATGACGCTGATCCGAGCATCAAGGCCGATGTAGCGATCTAAAAGCGATCTCGGTCCAAATGTGGGAGCGGGCTTGCTCGCGAATACGGTGTATCAGAAACACATTCAGTGGCTGACACACCGCTTTCGCGAGCAAGCCCGCTCCCACATTTTTTTGTGTACACATCAATGGCCGTGGCTTCTGCCCACATGTGAGGGCTCAGCCTCGCTGGCCGCGACACTCCCGCTGACTTCCAGCCGCTGCAAAATCCCGCACTGATCCAGATCCGGCCCGCCGCCACAGCGCTGGCGCAGGTCGAGCAACTGTTCCTGCAACGCCAGCAGCCCGTCGATCCGCGCCTTGACGTGGTGGATGTGCTCGTCGATCAATGCATTCACGCTTTCGCACTGGTCCTGAGGACTGTCACGCAGGCCCAGCAGGCTGCGAATTTCCTCAAGGGTCATGTCCAGGCTGCGGCAGTTGCGGATAAACACCAGCCGTTCGGTGTGCGCCTGGGTGTACAGCCGGTAATTACCGTCACTGCGCGCAGGCGGCGGCAGCAGGCCTTCTTTCTCGTAATAACGGATGGTTTCCACCTGGCAATCCGTCAATTTTGCCAATTCGCCGATCTTCATCGCAGCAATCTCCAAAAGGATGCTTGACCCTATAGTGGCTACAGGGTCTTTACTTGGCAACAGGCACCTTTACGGACGCGACAGAATGAGCGATTCCATCCACACCCCGCACAAGCACGACCATGATCACGACCACGCGCACGATCACGGCCCCAAGCTGAAACCTGTGCAGAAGCACGACCATGGCAGCCATGGCGATTCCTGCTGTTCCAGCAAGGCCGCGCCGGCGCTGGTGAAGCTGACCGAAGCCCCGACAGCGGGCTCGCGGCTGAGCACCTTCCGCATCGAAGCCATGGACTGCCCCACCGAGCAGACGCTGATCCAGAACAAACTGGGCAAGCTTGCGGGTGTGCAGCAGCTGGAATTCAACCTGATCAACCGCATTCTCGGCGTCACCCACGACCTGCCAACTACCGCGCCGATCATCGACGCCATCAAGTCCCTGGGCATGCAGGCGGACCCCATCGAAGAAGGCGTCGCCCCGGCTGAGCCGCCGGCGAAGAAGCACTGGTGGCCGCTGGCTGTGTCCGGCGTGGGCGCGCTGGGTGCTGAAGTGCTGCACTTCACCAACGCAGCCCCGACGTGGGTGATTGCCCTGGTCGCGCTGATCTCGATCTTCAGCGGCGGCCTCACCACCTACAAAAAGGGCTGGATCGCCCTGAAAAACCTCAACCTGAACATCAACGCCCTGATGAGCATCGCCGTCACCGGCGCGATCCTGATCGGCCAGTGGCCGGAAGCGGCGATGGTGATGTTCCTGTTCACCGTGGCCGAGTTGATCGAGGCCAAGTCCCTGGACCGCGCACGTAACGCCATCAGCGGCTTGATGCAGATGACGCCGGAACAGGCCACGGTCCTTCAGGCAGATGGCAGTTGGGTTGAAAAGGAGGTTAAAGTCATTGAACTGGGCGCTATCGTGCGGGTTCGTCCCGGCGAGCGCATTGGCCTGGACGGTGAAGTCACCTCCGGCCAGTCCACCATCGACCAGGCGCCGATTACCGGTGAAAGCCTGCCGATCGAAAAGACCGTGGGCGACAAAGTCTTCGCCGGCACCATCAACCAGGCCGGCTCCCTGGAATACAAAGTCACTGCAGCCGCCAACAACTCCACCCTGGCGCGGATTATCCACGCCGTGGAACAGGCCCAGGGCGCCCGTGCGCCAACCCAGCGTTTTGTCGACACCTTCGCCAAGGTCTACACCCCGGCGGTGTTCATCTTTGCCCTGGGTGTGGCGTTGATTCCGCCGCTGTTCATGGGCGGCGTATGGTTTGAATGGGTCTACCGCGCGCTGGTGCTGCTGGTGGTCGCGTGCCCATGTGCACTGGTGATTTCCACCCCGGTGACCATCGTCAGCGGCCTGGCCGCCGCGGCGCGCAAAGGCATCCTGATCAAGGGCGGTGTGTACCTGGAGGGTGGCTACAAACTCGACTACCTGGCCCTCGACAAGACCGGCACCATTACCCACGGCAAACCGGTGCAAACCGATTACCTGGCGCTGTTCCCGAACATGGAAGACAGCGCGCCGGCCCTGGCCGCCAGTCTGGCCGGGCGTTCCGATCACCCGGTGTCCCTGGCCATCGCCAACGCGGCTGTGGATAAGAATCTCGCCGTTCACACGGTGGATAACTTCGAGGCCCTGACCGGTCGCGGTGTGAAGGGTGAAATCAATGGCGAGGTCTACTACCTGGGCAACCACCGTCTGGTGGAAGAGCTGAACCTGTGCTCGCCGGCCCTGGAGAAGAAGCTCTTCGCCCTGGAAAAACAAGGCAAGTCCGTGGTCCTGTTGCTGGACAAGTCCGGCCCGCTGGCGCTGTTCGCCGTGGCCGACACCGTGAAGGACACCAGCCGCGAAGCCATCCAGCAGTTGCATGACCTGGGCATCAAGACCCTGATGCTGACCGGCGACAACACCCACACGGCCAAGGCGATCGCCGATCAGGTGGGCATCGACCAGGCCCAGGGCGACTTGTTGCCCACCGACAAACTGCAAGCCATCGAAGCGCTCTACGCCAAGGGCCACCGAGTCGGCATGGTCGGCGACGGGATCAACGACGCCCCGGCGCTGGCCCGTTCCGAGATCGGGTTTGCCATGGCCGCCGCCGGTACCGACACCGCCATCGAGACCGCCGACGTGGCCCTGATGGACGACGACCTGCGCAAGATTCCGGCATTCATTCGGCTGTCGCGGCAAACGTCGAGTATCCTCAAGCAGAACATCGCCCTGGCCCTGGTGATCAAGGCGATCTTCCTCGCGGTGACCTTCCTTGGGATGGCCACCATGTGGATGGCGGTGTTCGCCGACATGGGCGTGAGCCTGCTGGTGGTATTCAATGGTCTGCGCCTGCTGCGCAAATAGTCGATGAGAGGGTGGTGTGCTGAGTGCCGAGCTGAAGGCGTTTTACATGGTCGCCCGCCTGGGCAGCATTACCCAGGCGGCGAAAAAGCTCGGGCTCAGCCAGCCCACGGTGACCACCCAGATTCGTCACCTGGAAAGCCAGTACTCGGTGGAATTGTTCTACCGTGGCGGGCGCCGCCTGACCGTCAGCGACGAAGGCGCGCGGCTGTTGCCGATGGTCAAGGCGCTGTTGCAGCAGGAAGCGGACATCGAGTTTTTCCTGCGCAACAGTGGCCAGGTACAAGGAGCCTTGAGGATTGCCGCGACGGCACCTTATTACATCCTCGACCTGGTCAAGACCTTCCGCGAGCGGCTGCCGCAGGTCGAGGTTTCGGTGGAGATCGGCAACTCCCAGCAGGTGCTGGAAGCGCTGGATGACTACCGCGTCGACGTCGCCGCCTCGTCCCAATTGCTTGAAGACCCGCGCCTGATCCGGCGGGTACTGGGCATGGACCCGCTGGTGCTGGCGGTGCATCGCAATCATCCGCTGGCGGTACTTGAACATGTACCGCTGACCGCGCTGGCCGGGCATACCTTGCTGATGCGCGAGCCGGGGTCGACCACCCGTCGATTGACCGAAGAGATGTTGCAGGGCGCCGGCGTGAGTTACGGGCCGCTGCTGGAGATCGGCAGCCGGGAATCGATCCGTGAGGCGGTGTTGCGCAATATCGGCATCAGCATCATTGCCCGCCAGGAAGTGCCCCACGACCCGCAATTGCGCGTGCTGACCATCGAAAATGCGCCGCAGATTCCCGAGTATTTGTACTGCCTCAAAGAGCGAAAGGGCGCCCGGTTGCCGGCAGCTTTCCTGGGGTTGGCGCAGGAAATGTCGCCGATCTAAAGCTGATCGTTCCCACGCTCTGCGTGGGAATGCCGGCCTGGACGCTCCGCGTCCGCTCTTAAGGTCGTGACGCGGAGCGTCACAGGATGTATTCCCACGCAGAGCGTAGGAACAATCTGTCGGCACAACCCAAATCCACCAATACCACTATCGCCACGTTTTGCCTTTCTGCCACAAGAGGGACGCATTGCCTGCCTAGGATGATCTTCATCAGTTTGATGAGGTGCCTCCATGAACACAGCCATGACTAATCCCGGCGCGCCAATGAAGGTGCGCGGTGTACAGAAACGCTTCGGCGCCTTCACCGCGCTGGATAACGTGTCCCTGGACGTCGCCGCTGGCGAACTGGTGTGCCTGCTGGGCCCGTCGGGCTGCGGCAAGACCACCTTGCTACGCTGCATCGCCGGCCTGGAGCGCCAGGACAGCGGCGAGTTGTACCTCGGCGACCGCGATGTTTCCCTACTGGCACCCCAGGCTCGGGACTACGGCATTCTGTTCCAGTCCTACGCGCTGTTTCCCAATCTCACCGTCGAAGCGAACATCGGCTACGGCCTCACCGGCAGTGGCCGTGATGAAGTGCGCAAGCGTGTCGGGCAGATGCTTGAACTGGTGGGTTTGGTGGGCAGCGAAAAGAAATACCCCGGCCAACTTTCCGGCGGCCAACAACAGCGTGTGGCACTGGCTCGCGCCCTGGCGCCGGCGCCGTCCTTGCTACTGCTGGACGAACCCATGTCGGCCCTCGACGCCCGGGTGCGCGAGCATCTGTGCACCGAGCTGCGCCAATTGCAGCGCCGCTTGGGCATCACCACCCTGATGGTCACCCACAACCAGGACGAGGCCATGCTGATGGCCGACCGCATTGCCGTGATGAACAACGGCAAGGTCGAGCAGTACGCCACGCCCCAGGAAATCTACGACCGCCCGGCCACACCGTTCGTGGCCGAGTTTGTCGGCCAGGGCAACTGGCTGCCGTTCAGTCGCAACAGCGCCAGCCACGCCCAGGTTGGCGGCATGAATATGCGCCTGGCGGACAACGCAGGCGTCGCGAAATCGGGCCGTCTGTTCTGCCGCCCGGAAGCCATCAGCGTCAACCCGCCAGTGCATGAAGAAAACCTGTTCCCGGCCAAGGTCCGCGAGATCACTTTCCTCGGCAACCGCTGCCGCATGAGCTTCGAGCTGGACCAACTGCCCGGCCATCCGCTGCTGGCCGAATTGGCCCCGGAAGCCATGCCGCGCCTTGGCGCCCAGGACATCTGGGTCGCGCTGCCCCCGCGCAGCCTGCAGGTGTTTGCCTGAGATGGCCCGCGATATGACTCTGCCGATACCCGATAACGTGGCTCGTCAGGTTTCCCGTGCCGAACTCGGCGACCGTATTTTTGTAGTCGGCGGCAAGCTGCTCTGGCTGTGCCTGCTGGGCGTCGCGGTGCTGATGCCGCTGCTGGCGATCTTCTGGCGCGGCTTCAGCAGTGAAGCCGGGCAGGGCGGTGGCCTGGTGGCGGCGCGGGAGTTGGTCACCAGCGACAATTTCCACTGGTTGCTCGGTAACAGCCTGATGGTTTCCGGCAGCGTTGCCGCCATCGTCGTACCACTGGCTTATCTGTTTGCCTACGCTTTGCAACGCACGCTTATTCCGGGCAAGGCGATCTGGCGCGGCATGTCGCTGCTGCCGTTGATGGCGCCGTCGATGTTGCCCGGGATTGCGCTGGTCTACCTGTTCGGTAACCAGGGCATGCTGCGCGGGCTGCTGTCGGACAACATCTATGGCTTCTGGGGCATTGTCCTTGGTGAAGTGATCTACACCTTTCCCCATGCCTTGATGATCCTGTTGTCGGCGCTTTCCCTGGCGGATGCACGTTTGTTCGATGCCGCATCGAGCATGGGCGCGAGTCCCGCCCGGGCGTTTCGCAGCATCACCTGGCCGGCGACGCGCCAGGCCGTGTTTGCCGCGTTTTGCCTGGTGTTCACCCTGACCATCACCGACTTCGGTGTGCCTGTTGTAGTGGGCGGCGACTACCAAGTGTTGGCGCTGGAAGCCTACAAAGCCGTGGTCGGCCAGCAGCAATTCGGGCGGGGCGCCTTGATCGGCATGGTCCTGCTGCTGCCGGCGCTGTTCAGCTTCGGTGTCGACGCCTGGTTGCGCCGCCGCCATGGCGACTCCATGAGCGGCCGCGCCCAGGTGTTCCAGCCGGCACCGTCGAAGCTGCGGGACGGCTGCTACCTGGCCATCGTCCTGCTGATCTGCGCGATCCTGCTGCTGGTGTTCGGCATGGCGGTCTACTCATCCCTGGTGAAATTCTGGCCCTACAACCTGTCGCTGTCCCTGGCCCACTACCAGTTCGAAGACACGGCCGGCGGCGGCTGGCTGGCCTACCGCAACAGCATCACCATGGCCCTGTGCACCGCGTTGATCGGCAGCGTGCTGATCTTCACCGGCGCCTACCTGATGGAAAAAACCAGGGGCCAGAAGGGCCTGAACCTGGCGCTGCGCATGCTCAGCTTCGTGCCGATGGCGGTGCCGGGGTTGGTGCTCGGCCTGGGCTACGTGTTCTTTTTCAACCTCAACGGCAACCCGCTGCATGTGCTCTACGGCACCATGACGTTGCTGGTGGTGTGCACCATTGCTCACTATTTGACCACCGCCCAAATGACCGCCACCACGGCCCTGCGCCAACTGGACGCGGAATTCGAAGCCGCCGCGCTGTCGCTGAAGGCGCCGCTGTACCGCCATTACCTGCGGGTCACCGTGCCGATCTGCCTGCCGGCGCTGCTGGACATCGTGCGCTACCTGTTCGTCTCGGCGATGACCACCGTCTCCGCCGCGATCTTCCTCTACAGCCCCGACACCATCCTCGCCGCCGTCGCCGTACTGAACATGGACGACGCCGGCAACGTCGGCGGTGCGGCGGCCATGTCGACCCTGATCCTGTTCACCTCGGCGGGC
>NZ_JACARK010000708.1:0-5169 GCF_013386655.1 Pseudomonas sp. K5002
CCGAGCCTGCCAGCCGCAGCCAGGGCAATTACAGCTTCAGCATCGAGCAGCAATCCCTGGTCTCGGCGCTGAACGCCTTCACCGCGGTGACCGGCTGGCAAGTCGGCCTGCCGGCAGAACTGGGCCAGGGTGTGTCGTCCCCTGGCGTGCGCGGCTCATTGCCGGCGGATAAAGCCCTGGACCGGCTGTTGGTGGGGACCAACCTGGGTTATCGCAAACTGGGCAACAACAACATCGTGCTGGAAAAACGCGTCGCCGTCGGCGCCATCACCCTGCAACAGATGACCATCAGTGCCACCCGCCAGGAACAGGCCGTGGACAGCGTGCCCAGCACCGTGACCGTGCACGACCGCGAAGAACTGGACCGCCAGAACGTCAACACCATCCGTGAACTGGTGCGTTATGAGCCAGGTGTTTCGGTGGGCGGTGCCGGCACCCGCTCCGGCAATGCTGGCTACAACATTCGCGGGATCGACGGCGACCGTATCCTGACCCAGGTGGACGGCGTCGAGGTGCCGGACAACTTCTTCAACGGCCCCTACGCCAAGACCCGCCGCAACTACGTCGACCCGGAAATCGTCAAGCGCGTGGAAATCCTGCGCGGCCCGGCCTCGGCCTTGTACGGCAGCAGCGCCATCGGCGGCGCGGTGAGCTACTTTACCCTCGACCCCAACGACATCATCAAGCCCGGGCAGGACTACGGCGCACGCCTGAAGACCGGCTACAGCTCCGCCGATGAGAGCTGGCTGACCTCCGGCACCGTCGCCGGTCGCGTGCAGGACTTCGACGGCTTGCTGCACCTGAGCCAGCGCAACGGTCACGAGATGGAATCCTACGACGGGAATAACGCCACCGGCCTGGCCCGCACCGGCGCCAACCCGGAAGATGCGCGCACCACCAACGTGCTGGCCAAACTGGGTTGGAACTACGGCGAAGACAACCGCCTGGGCCTGACCTACGAGAAGTTCAAGGACGATCGCGACACCAACCTGAAAAACGCAGTGGGTGGCCCGTTTGTCGGTGGCCAGGGCTTCAATTTCTACCGCGGCCGCACGGGCAACGACACCATCACCCGCGAACGCTTCGGCATCGAAAACAAGTTCGCCCTCGACTCGCCGATTGCCGATCACATCAAGACCAGCCTCAACTACCAGATCGCCAAGACCGACCAGACCACCGCAGAAATCTACCAGCCATCGCGCAAGGTATTGCGCACCCGCGAGACCCTGTACGAAGAGAAGCAGTGGGTATTCGACGCGCAGTTGGACAAGGCTTTCAGCATCGGCGAAACCGACCATGTCGTGACCTACGGCACCACCCTCAAGCAGCAGAAAGTCACCGGTTCCCGTGAGGGCGCCGCGACCTGCCTGGCGGTCGGCGCAGGCTGCACCGCCATCGGTGCACCAAGCCCGTCGGCCGCCGACAGCGTGAAAAAAGCCAGCGACTTCCCCGACCCGACCATCAACTCCTACGCGCTGTTTGCCCAGGACCAGATTGCCTGGGACAAGTGGACCTTCCTGCCCAGCGTCCGCTACGACTACATCCAGCTCAAACCCAAGCTGACCCAGGAATTCCTCAATACCGTTGACCCGACACGCATCTACGACCACAGCGATTCGGAAAAGAACTGGCACCGTGTAACGCCCAAGTTCGGCGTGACTTACGCCCTGACCGAGCAATACACCTGGTTCGGCCAATACGCCGAAGGCTATCGCACCCCGTCGGCCAAGGCCTTGTATGGCCGCTTTGAAAACCTGCAGCAGCGCTACACCGTCGAACCCAACCCGGACCTCAAGCCGGAAAGCAGCCGGGGCGTCGAAACCGGGATTCGCGGCAACTTCGACTCGGGCTCGTTTGATGTGGCGGTGTACTACAACAAGTACCGTGATTTCATCGACGAAGATGCCTCGGTTGCCGGTGGCACCGTCCAGCAGTTCGAAGCCAACAACATCAAGCACGCCACCATCAAGGGCGTGGAGGCCAAGGGCCGCTTGAGCCTCGACGCATTCGGCGCACCGCAGGGCCTGTATACCCAAGGCTCGATTGCCTACACCTACGGGCGCAATGACGACAACGGCGAACCGTTGAACAGCGTCAACCCGCTCAAGGGCGTGTTCGGCCTGGGCTATGACCAGCAGAACTACGGTGCCCTGGTCAGCTGGACCCTGGTCAAGAAACAGGACCGCGTCGACAGCACCACCTTCTTCGCCCCTGACGGCAACAGCGCCAACGGCCCGTTCAAGACCCCGGGTTTTGGCATCGTCGACCTGACCGGCTTCTACAAGGTCACCAACGACGTGACCATCAACGGCGGCCTGTACAACCTGACGGACAAGAAATACTGGAACTGGGATGACGTGCGCAGCTACGACAGCGTCGGCGAAGCCGGTGTGACCGGCCCGGCCAACCTCGACCGCCTGACCCAGCCGGGCCGCAACTTTGCGATCAATCTGATCTGGGACATCTGATCCATGGAGCCTCACCCCGGCGCGATTTAATCTGCGCCGGGGTGAGGATTTTTTACTGTGACGCGTCTTCTGGTTCGTCTAGTTCATAACAGCCTGGCAACCAGACGCTTTCTCTTCTCAAGGACTCCCCGATGACCGCCTCCCCTACCGCAGAACGTGCAGCCCTGCGCTCCCAGCGCCTGAACCAGATCACCAACGAACCGCACACCAAGCTCGATGCGTTGGTGAAGGCCCATGCACCGTTTGAAACCCAGGCCAACTTCGCCCGCTTCGTGGTCGCGCAATACCTGTTCCAGTCGGAGCTGGTGGCGCTGTACAACGATGCAGAGTTGATCAAGATCGTCCCTGACCTCGCCGAACGCTGCCGTGCCGAAGCGGCCAAGCTGGACCTGGGCGACCTGAACACCGAAGTACCGGCACCGGTGGCCGGCGCGGTGAAAAACCCGAGCAAGGCCGAAGCGCTGGGCTGGCTGTTCGTGTCCGAAGGCTCCAAGCTGGGCGCCGCGTTCCTGATCAAGCGTGCCGTGGGCCTGGGTTTGAGCGAAACCTTCGGTGCCCGTCACCTGGGCGAGCCTGCGGGGGGTCGCGCTGAAGGCTGGAAGCGCTTCACCCGCACCCTCGACGCACTGGAATTCACCGCTGAAGAAGAAGCCGAAGTGGAGAAAGGCGCGATTGATGCGTTCGTGCGCTTCACCGTGTTGCTGGAACAGGCGTACGCTAGCGCCCCTGAGCTGGCCTGATTCCCTGATTGGAATGCAATCAAATGTGGGAGCGGGCTTGCTCGCGAATGCGGTGGATCAGTCAATATATCTGGTGACTGAACCACCGCATTCGCGAGCAAGCCCGCTCCCACATTTTGATCCGGTTTCACTTTGAATCCTTCGTAAATCCATCCATGCAAACCGCACCCATGACCGGCAAAACCCAATCCTCATCCAAAATCGCCCGCGTCCTGTTCGGCCTGCTGGCCTACGTCAGCCTGGGCATCGGCTTGATTGCGATTGTGGTACCGGGCTTGCCCACCACCGAGTTCATCCTGCTGGCCGCCTGGGCCGCCACCAAAAGCTCGCCGCGCCTGAGTGCCTGGCTGGAAAACCACCGGCTGTTCGGGCCGATCCTGTTCAATTGGCGCAATGGCAAGATCATCGCCCGCCGGGCCAAAGTCAGCGCCACCGTGAGCATGCTGCTGTGCGCCGGCCTGATGCTGGTGATGCTCGACCACGGCTGGCCGATCTACCTGGCCATCGCCGGAATGAGCATGGGCAACCTGTGGATCTGGTCGCGACCGGAACGTCTCCCGCAACCCACCTGACACCCTGACTACCGCTCATCGGCTCCCGCTCATGAACTGCCGGCCCAAGCCGATGTTCCGGGCATAGCGCCGAATGGACTCGCGTGAGCTTGCATACTAATAAGTCCATTCGCGGGTACTTCTATGTTCGACACCCTCTCCATTCGCTTGAAAATCGTGCTGTTGTCCGGTCTGTGCCTGCTGGGGGTGATCGCCCTGGTGGTCGGCATGAACCTGTACCAGACCAACCAGAACGACGAACTCATCAGCGATTCAAGCTCGCGAATGCTCACCGACAGTGTGCAGAACCTGCTGCAGGCCAAGGCCGCCGAGCAAGCGGTGCAACTGCAAAAAACCTTCGGTGAAAGCCTGTTGGTGGTGACGGCCCTGGCCGACCAGATCAAGGACCTGCGCACTCTGGCCGCCAAGCGCTCGCTGGATGCCGGGGCCTTGCGTGAAGAACTCAACCACAGCCTGAAAACCGCCTTCGACCGCAACACCAAGGTGCTCGGCATCTGGCTGTCGTTCGAGCCCAACGCCCTCGATGGCAAAGACAGTGAATTCGTCAATGATGCCGCCCGTGTGTCCAACGAAAAAGGCCGCTTTTCCAGCTACTGGAGCCGCGCCGGCGGTGAAGGCCTGAACACCGTGATGGTCGAGGATGACCTGACCAAGACCACCCTCAACCTCAGCGGCACGCCCTACAACATCTGGTACACCTGCCCGCGGGACACCAAAAATACCTGCCTGCTGGACCCGTATGAAGACACCGTGGCCGGCAAGCCGGTGTTGATGACCACCATTTCCCTGCCGCTGCTGGTCGACGGCAAAGTGATCGGCGTGGTCGGTGTGGACCTCGCCCTCAATGCCCTGCAAGCGGCGACCGATGCGGCGCAAAAAGAACTGTTCAACGGCGCCGGAATTCTCGAAATACTGTCCGGTAACGGCTTGATCGCCGGCTACAGCGGCGAGCCGGCCAAAGTCGGCAAAAACCTGGTGGACACCCTCGGTGCCGAAGGCAAAGAGATCGTGCAACTGCTGGCCAGCGATACCCGCAAGATCCGCGAGGAAGACGGCACGATTCGCGCCGTGTACCCGGTCAAACCGATTGCCGACGCCAAATCCTGGGGCGTGGTGATCAAACTGCCCAAACAAGTGCTGCTGGCAGACTCGCTCAAACTCCAGGCGGTGCTCGACAAGGCCCAGGCCAGTGGCACCGTCAAGGCGTTGCTGGTAGGCGCAGCCGCCGGGCTGCTGGGCCTGTTGCTGATCTGGCTGACCGCCACCGGCGTGACCCGGCCGATCAACAGCGTGGCCGCCATGCTCAAGGAAATCGCCAGCGGCGACGGCGACCTCACCCAGCGCCTGGCCTACGGTAAAAAAGATGAACTGGGGGAACTGGTGAACTGG
>NZ_JACARK010000709.1:0-12718 GCF_013386655.1 Pseudomonas sp. K5002
TGAGCCGACCCACCTGCATCACGGCTTTGCCGAGCTGGCCTACGGCGTCGGCCAGCAACTGCGCTTGCCCATCGGCAACAGCGTCACCGTGTCAGGCCACGACGCCATCAGCCTGAGCCGGCATTACCCGGTGTGCCTGCTGTTTATCCCGAGCAGCAATGGCGTGTCCCACAACGAAGCGGAATTCACCAGCGAACAGGACATGCGCAACGGCCTGCACATGCTGACCGCGTTGCTGCACCGCGCCTGTTCCACCCCCAACGCCTACCGCTGAGGTCTGCCATGTCTAGTCGTTTGCAAGCTAAGTCACGGCTGCTGGGCGCCCTGGAGGCCGCCGGCTTGTCCGCCCATGTGGTGGTCGAAGAGGGCACCGCCGGGATTGCCTCGCCGGTACGCCTGGCCACCGAGTGGGCCGGTTTTACCGTCAGCGCACCGTGGGGCCAGTGTTACGCCAAAGTCTTGCATGACGACATGCGCGCGCTGATCGACATTGAACGCACTGCCCGCGCCACCCAACTGGCAGCTGATTGCGACGTGACGCCGGGTGTGCGCCTGGTGGATGCCACGGCCGGCGTGTTGCTGCTGGATGCGTTGCCCACCAGCGAGTGGCGTTGGGCCCGCCTCGACGAATTGATGCAGCCCCGGCGCCTGCAAGCGCTCTGGGCCCTGAAGAAACAATTGCACCAAGGCACCTCGCCGGGCTTCGCCCGCTCGCCGCTGCAAGACATCCAGCACCTGCGCGAATTATGCGTGCGCTACAGCGTGGCCTTGCCCATCGACCACGCCTGGATCAGTACCTGCATTGACCTGGCCTGGACCTCGCTGCAACTGAACGCCAGCGACTCGGTGCCGCTGCACGGCGACGGCGTGGCGAGCAACGTGATGATCGGCCCGGACGGCGCCTTGCAACTGATCGACTTCGATTACGCCGGCAGTGGTGATCCCTGGTACGACGTGGCCATCAGCCTTAATGAGTTGTACGTCTTCGAAAACGACTGGCGCGAAGGCATCCATGCCTGGGCCGGCGAGTGCCGTGAAAGCGACTATGCGCGCTGCCGCTTGTACGCCTTGATCAACGATTGGTACTGGACGCTCTGGGGCCTGTGGGTCGGCGCTACCTCGGCGCGGCCGCTGGAGTTTTCCAAGGTCGGGCAGTGGACGCTGTTGCGCTGCCGCCAAAGTCTGCAAGACCCGCGGTTTGAAGGTTGGCTACGTCAGGTACAGGAGGGGCAGGCATGAAAGCGTTAGGTGAGGCGTGTACGCCACAAGAGTGTCAGTTGGAAGCGGCGGTGCGCGGGGTTGCCAGTTGGGGCGGCACCGGCATTCGTTATGAACCGGTCAGCGGCGGGATTTCCAACACCAACTGGCGGGTGGAAGTGGCCGGGATCGACACTGCGTATTTCTTCAAGGTGCCGGGCGTGGGCACCGAGATGTTCATCGACCGCCGCACGGCCCACGACGCCAGCCTCAAGGCGGCGCAAACCGGCTATGGCGCGCCGGTGTTCGCATTCCTTGAAGAGTTCGGCGTGGAAGTCTTCGAGTTCATGGAGGGCTGGCGCGCCTCCTCCAACCACGACTTCCTCGACCGCGACGTGCGCCACAACGCGCTGCACGCCCTCAAGGCGTTCAACGACCAGCCGCCACTGGTGCAGACCAAGACCGTGTTCGACATGATTGCCGAGCACCAGCGGCAGGTGGAGCAACTCAACGGCTGCAAGCCCGCCGACGACGCTTGGCTGTGCCGCCAATGCGACCGCGCCCGGGGCGTGCTGCAAGCTTCCGGCATCGACCTGGCTCCCTGCATGAATGACACCCTGGCGGGTAATTTCATGCTCAACGACCGTCGGCAAATTCGTCTGGTGGACTTCGAATACGCCTCCAACAACGACCGGCATTACGAACTGGCGCTGTGGTTCGGCGAGATGTTTTTCACTGATGAAATGGAACTGGCCCTGATCGAGGATTACTTCGGCCAGGTCACCCCGCAGAACCTCGCGCGCATCAAGTTGCACAAGGCCCTGGCGGACATCAAATGGTCGACCTGGGCGATGGTGCAGCACGCGGTGTCGCAGCTGGATTTCGACTTCTACAAATACGGCACCTGGAAGCACATGCGTGCCCGCAGCATCATCAACGATTCGCAATGGGAAACCTGGCTAAGACAGGCTTGAGCCTGCGCCAGACAACAATAATGCATTGAATGAAGTCACTTGGGCGCTGATTGGTGCCTGCGTTTTCACTGCTTGATTTTTGTTTGATCACACAAAAAAACGATCCACAAATTCAAGGAGCACCCGACTCATGAAATCTGATAGCGCACCACCCGGACGCCTGAAAAGCCAACTCTTCGGCGTGTACTTTTTCCTGTTGCTGATGCTCGCCTTATTCCCGCCGTTCTATTTGAGCGTGAGCGGCAGTACCGCGTTGGCACTGGGCATACCGTTGCCGATCTTCTACTGGATCGCCATTGCAGTCCTCGCAGGACTGGGCCTGTGGGCGTTGTACGTCGCCGAATTGAAGGCCGGCGAAATACCCGAAGAGGGGGATGCGCAATGATCAGCACCGCCAGCGATGCCAACCTCTTTATCACCTTCGGCGTCATCGGCCTGTTCCTGGCCGGGATGATCGCCGTGCTGTACGCCACCAACCGCGAGAGCACGAGTTTTTCCGATTACGCCGTAGGCGGGCGCTCCTATGGGCCGTGGTACATCGCCATGTGTTACACCAACTCGTGGTGGCCGGGCTCGACCTTTACCGCGTTTTTCGCCCTGACCATCGGCGGCGTCCTGGGCTTCTACGGCATGGTCTACGCCACCCTTGGCGTGACGGCAATGTACCTGATGGCCCGCCGCGCGTGGACCTGGGGCCAGCGTTTCAACCTGCGCACCCAGCCGGACTTGCTCGGCATGCGCTTCAACAGCCCGGTGGTCAAGCGCGTGGCCTCGATCATCGGCATCATCTCGGTATTCCCGTGGGTGGTGATGGGCATCCAGGCCTTGGCGATGCTGTTCCAGTTCGCCAGCTTCGGCCGCTGGGGCGTCACCACCTGCCTGGTCGCCGGCGTGGTGGTGGTGCTGGTGCGCCAGTACTGGACCGTGAGCATGGGCATGCGCGGGCTGATCATGACCGACATGTTCCAGGGCCTGATCGCCTATGTCGTGTGTGCGGCGCTGTGTGTGTTCCTGCTGTTCGGCGACCAGGCGTCGTTCTCCAACCTGTCGCACCTGCCGGCGAAAATGTTGCTGATTCCCGGCGCCAGCGGCACCGGTTACGGCCCGCTGTACATGTTCAGCCTGATCTTCACCGGCGTGATCGGCTCGATGTGCTGGCCCATGAGCTTCCAGCGCATCTACACCGCCAGCGGCGTCAAGGCGGTGAAGAAAGGCACGCTGTACACGATCCTGTTGGTGGGTGGTTTCTACGGGATTCTGATGCTGTTTGCCGCGGCCATCAGCCAGGACCCGAACGTCATCGCGCACCCGCAACAAGGCTGGTTCCTCTCGCTGTTCGACATCGGCGGGCCGTGGATGCTGGCGCTGGCGATCGTCATCGTACTGGCGGCGAGCATCGGCCACGTCGACGGCTGCGTGCAGGTCTGCGGCACCCAGTTCGCCAACGACCTTGCCACCTGGAACACCCCGCGTACCGACCGGCAACTGACGCTGCTGGCCAAGTCCGGGATGGTGGTGTTTATCGTTGCCGCCTCGGTGCTGGCATACCTGACCTTTGATTACGCGCGGTTGCAGTTGCTGGCGCAGATTTCCTACCAGGGGATTATCCAGTTGGCGGTGCCGCTGTTCTTCGGGATCTTCAGCCGCCGCGGCAACAAGGAAGGCGCGATTGCCGGGATGCTGGCGGGGATTGTGGTGGCGATTGTGCTGACGACGATGTATCCGGACGACATTCCCGGGCTGGGGTCGTTGACCAGCGGGATTGTGGGGCTGGTGGTCAATGCGGGGATTTTTGTGGCGTGTGCATTGGCGATCAAGCCGAGTGCGCAGGAGAGTGCGCGGGTTGAGCAGTTGTTTGAGATGGCGGCGCCGGGTCGCAAAGTGCCAATGGGGGCAAGGCCGGTCCTGAACTGAACCCACTTCTCTAACCCAATGTAGTTCCAATGTGGGAGCGGGCTTGCTCGCGAATGCAGACTGTCAGTTAAAGCATCAGCGACTGATATACCGCATTCGCGAGCAAGCCCGCTCCCACATTTTTGATTGTGTTTCTACACAGCATTCCCGTTTTGTCGCAGGCGTTTGTAGAGGGTATTGCGGCTGACGCCAAGCTCTCTGGCCAGGTGAGAGATATTCCCGCCCACCGCCTTCAGTCGCTCATTCAGGTCCAGACTGTCATCCACTGCATCACACACCGGCACCACCCCATTCAAATCCACAAAAAAATCATCCGGCAAATGTTCCGCCCGAATCGGCTGCTCTTCCGCCATGGCCAGTGCCACCTGCAACACGCTGCTCACCTGGCGTAGATTCCCCGGCCACGGATGCTGTTCAAACAAGGCCAGCACCTCGTTAGTCAACCCGGCCCACTGCGTCGGCTCGCGATGCTGTTGCCACAGCTGCTTGAACAACGCCTGTTTATCCGTGCGCTCCCGTAGCGGCGGCAGCTCCAGGGTCAGGCCACCGATGCGGTAATACAGGTCTTCGCGAAAACGCCCGAGCTGTACCTGTTCGCGCAGCGAGCGGTTGGTGGCGGAGATGATCCGCAAATCCACCGGGTACAACTCGCTGCTGCCTACAGGCTGCACACAGCGTTCCTGCAATACCCGCAACAGCCGGGCCTGGGTCGGCAGGGGCATGTCGCCGATCTCGTCGAGGAACAGCGTGCCTTTGTCTGCCTTGCGGATCAGCCCGATGCTGCCTTTCTGGTTGGCGCCGGTGAATGCGCCTTTTTCATAGCCGAACAGTTCCGACTCCACCAGTTCGGCGGGGATCGCTGCGCAGTTGACCGCGATAAACGCTTGTTGGCTGCGAGAGCTGGCCTGGTGCAGGGCTTTGACGAACACTTCCTTGCCGACACCGGTTTCACCGTGGATCAGCAACGGAATATCCTTTTCCAGCAGGCGCTCGGCCTGACGCACGGCCTTTTCCACGCGGGCATCGCCGAAGTGCAGGGTCTTGAGACTGATGGCCGTGGGGCCAGGTTCGCGGGGCTTTTTCGTTTCCACAAACACGCGAGCCTGCACTGGCGCCTGTTTCGGCCGTTTCAGCAGGCACTGGAAACGGTTGCGTCCGGCGGCTTGCAGCGAGAAGGGCAGGCCTTCGGGCTGGTTGAGCAGTTCCAGCAGCGAGACCTTGAACAGGCTGTCGATCAACACCCGCGACAGGCTGATGCCCAGCAGGTTGTCGGCCCGGCGATTGGCCGACAGTACCTGGCCGCTTTCATCAAAAATCAGCAGCCCGGCCCATTGGCTGTCGAGATTGTTCAACCCGGTATTGAACGTCAGCTGGAAATGCTCACCGCGAAACAGGTTGAGGATCAGCCGGTTCTCGACGGTCTGGCTCATCATCTTGACCATACCGAGGGTGTGGGAGGGCGGCAGGTAGCTGTCGCTGGACACATCCAGCACCGCGATGATTTCCCGCTGCGCATCGAAGATCGGCGCTGCCGAGCCGGTCATGAAACGGTTGGCCTTGAGGAAGTGTTCGTCATGTTCGATATGCACTGCCTGGGCACAGGCCAGGGCGGTGCCGATGGCGTTGGTGCCGCTGGAGCGCTCCATCCAGCTGGCGCCGGCGCTGAAACCACGGGCCAGCTTGGGGTCGATAAAGCGTTGGGTGCCCCACGAAGTCAGCACCTGGCCCTGGTTGTCGGCAAGCATGATCAGGCAGTTGGAATTGCTGAGGATGTTTTCGTAGTAGGGCAGCACTTCCTGGTGGGTGGTCTGCACAAGGGAATGCTGGCTTTCCAGCAACTGGCTGACGCCGTCTGCGGGCAGTTGGTCGAAGCTCGGTGTGCTCTGGTGATCCAGGCCATAGGCCCGGCAGCGGCGCCAGGAGTCCTGGATGATGGCATCGTGCGCCAGCGGTGTGCTCATGGCGGTGACCCTTGCTTTATTGTTGTTCTGGGGTGCGGAAGGCCCGTTCAGTGTTGTTCAGAACTGTTCATTGTCAACCCGCCGATTGTTCAGTTGTTCAGCCTGACCTGTTCATTTCTGTTCAGAGGCGAATCGCTGTTTTGCCTAACTCGTTGACCGGCCTGAGGTTTGGGTTGTTGGCACGGAACTCGCTCTGTGCTCCTGCCAGAACCATTCCAATAATAAAAAGGTCGTGTCATGTCATTGACCCTGGAGCACGTCACTCGCGTTGTCGAAGGCCAAACCTGGATCGACGACGCCAACCTGCGTTTCGAAGCCGGTTCCTTCAATGTATTGCTGGGCCGCACGCTCTCCGGCAAGACCAGCCTGATGCGCCTGATGGCCGGCCTGGACAAGCCTGACAGCGGGCGCATCCTGATGAATGGCGTGGACGTCACCCAGAAGCCGGTGCGCCTGCGCAATGTGTCGATGGTCTATCAGCAGTTCATCAACTACCCGACCATGACCGTGTTCGAGAACATCGCCTCGCCGCTGCGCCAGGCCGGAGTCTCTGCCGAGCAGATCCAGAGCAAAGTCCTCGAAACCGCGAAAATGCTGCGCATCGAGAAATTCCTCCAGCGTCACCCCCTGGAACTCTCCGGCGGCCAGCAGCAACGCACCGCCATGGCCCGGGCGCTGGTCAAGGATGCCGAGCTGATTCTGTTCGATGAGCCCCTGGTGAACCTGGACTACAAACTGCGCGAAGAACTGCGCCAGGAAATGCGCGAGCTGTTCAAGGCGCGTCACACCATCGCCATCTACGCCACCACCGAACCCAACGAAGCCCTGGCCCTGGGCGGTACCACCACGATTCTGCATGAGGGCCGGGTGATCCAGAGCGGCAAGGCCGCCGAGGTCTATCACCAGCCACAGACCGTGCTGGCGGCCGAGCTGTTTTCCGAGCCGCCGATCAACCTGATGCCCGGGCGCATCAGTGGCAACGAAGTGAGCTTCGCCAACTTCGTGCACTTCCCGCTGAACGTCGACCTGCGGCCCATCGGTGAGGGCGAGTTTCGCTTTGGCGTGCGCCCCAGCCATATCAGCCTGGTGCCGAGCAACGACGATGACCTGGAGCTGGCAGTGACCGTGGAAGTCGCCGAGATCAGCGGCTCGGAAACCTTCCTGCATGTGCGCAGCGAACACTTCCTGCTGGTGCTGCACTTGCCCGGGGTGCATGAGTACGACGTCGACGCGCCGATCCGCATCTATATCCCCACCCACAAACTGTTTGTGTTCGATGGCCAGGGACGGCTGGTCCAGGCCCCCGGCCGACGTGTCGCGAGGGTTGCCTGATGGCCGAGATCCATTTGCAGAACCTGGCCCACAGCTACAGCTCAAAGCCAAACGGCCCCGAGGACTACGCGATTCGCGAGATGAATCACGTCTGGGAGCAGGGCGGCGCCTACGCGTTGTTGGGGCCGTCGGGCTGCGGCAAGTCGACCTTGCTCAACATCATCTCCGGCCTGCTCAGCCCATCCGAAGGCCAGGTGCTGTTCGACGGCAAGGTGGTCAACGAGCTGACCCCGGAAAAACGCAACATCGCCCAGGTGTTCCAGTTCCCGGTGGTGTACGACACCATGACCGTGTTTGATAACCTGGCTTTTCCCCTGCGAAACCAGGGCATGGCCGAGGCGAAGATTCACAGCAAGGTGCAGGAAATTGCCGAGGTGCTCGACCTGCAAAACCTGCTGGACAAAAAGGCCCGCAACCTCACTGCCGATGAAAAGCAGAAAGTCTCCATGGGCCGCGGGCTGGTGCGGGATGATGTGTCGGCGATCCTGTTCGACGAACCGCTGACGGTGATCGACCCGCACCTGAAATGGAAGCTGCGGCGCAAGCTCAAGCAGATCCACGAGCAGTTCAACATCACCATGGTCTACGTGACCCACGACCAACTGGAAGCCTCGACCTTCGCCGACAAGATCGCGGTGATGTACGGCGGGCAGATCGTGCAGTTCGGCACGCCCCGGGAGTTGTTCGAGCGGCCCAGCCACACCTTTGTCGGCTATTTCATCGGCAGCCCGGGGATGAATCTGATTGAGGTGCAGGCAGAGGCGGGTGGTGTGCGCTTTGCCGGGACACATCTGGCGTTGCCCGAGGCGTTGCAGCAGCGCATTGGCGAAACGCCTTACAAAAAGCTGCAGGTCGGCATCCGCCCGGAATTTATCCATGTGTGGGATGAGCACAATCCCGACGCGCTACAGGCGCAAGTCATCCATGTGGAAGACCTCGGCACCTACAAGATCATGACCCTCAACCTCGATGGCGCACCGTTGAAAGTGCGCCTGGCCGAAGACAAACCGGTGCCCGAGGGCCAGGCGTCCATCAGCTTTCCGGGGCAGTGGCTGATGGTGTATGCCGATGACTACTTGCTGGAGGTGCAGCCATGAACAAGGTGCAGAACAACAAGGCCTGGTGGCTGGTATTGCCGGTGTTCCTGCTGGTGGCCTTCAGCGCGGTGATCCCGATGATGACCGTGGTCAACTACTCGGTGCAGGACATCTTCGACCAATCCAGCCGCTACTTCGTCGGCGCCGACTGGTACAAACAGGTGCTGCTGGACCCGCGCCTGCATGACTCGCTGCTGCGTCAGTTCATCTACTCGGCGTGTGTGCTGTTGATCGAGATTCCGCTGGGCATCGCGATTGCCCTGACGATGCCCACCAAGGGCCGATGGTCGTCGCTGGTGTTGATCGTAATGGCGATTCCGCTGCTGATTCCGTGGAACGTGGTCGGCACCATCTGGCAGATTTTCGGCCGTGCCGACATTGGCCTGATGGGTTCCACGCTCAATGCGATGGGCATCAGCTACAACTACGCCGCCAACACCATGGACGCCTGGGTCACGGTGCTGGTGATGGACGTGTGGCACTGGACGTCCCTGGTGGCGCTGCTGTGTTTCTCGGGGCTGCGGGCGATCCCGGATGTGTACTACCAGGCGGCGCGGATTGATCGGGCGTCCAGCTGGGCGGTGTTCCGACATATCCAGCTGCCAAAACTGAAGAGCGTGCTGTTGATCGCGGTGATGCTGCGCTTCATGGACAGTTTCATGATCTACACCGAACCGTTTGTGCTGACGGGCGGCGGGCCAGGGAACGCCACCACCTTCCTCAGCCAGACGCTTACCCAGATGGCCGTAGGCCAATTCGACCTGGGCCCGGCGGCGGCGTTTTCGCTGGTGTACTTCCTGATCATCCTGTTGGTGTCCTGGCTGTTCTACACCGCCATGACCCACTCCGACGCCAACCGCTGAGGCCGCCAACATGAGCAAGCGCAAGCTGATCCCGCTGCTGGTCTACATCCTGTTCCTGCTGGTGCCGATCTACTGGCTGCTGAACATGTCCTTCAAGAGCAACACCGAAATCCTCGGCGGCCTGACCCTGTTTCCGCAGGACTTCACCTTCGCCAACTACAAGGTGATCTTCACCGACCCGAGCTGGTACACCGGCTACCTCAACTCGCTGTACTACGTCAGCCTCAACACCGTGATTTCCCTGAGCGTGGCGCTGCCGGCGGCCTACGCGTTCTCGCGCTACCGCTTCCTCGGCGACAAGCACTTGTTCTTCTGGTTGCTGACCAACCGCATGGCGCCGCCGGCAGTGTTTTTGCTGCCGTTCTTCCAGCTGTATTCGTCCATTGGCTTGTTCGATACGCATATCGCGGTGGCCTTGGCCCATTGCCTGTTCAACGTGCCGCTGGCGGTGTGGATTCTCGAAGGTTTCATGTCGGGCGTGCCCAAGGAAATCGACGAAACGGCCTACATCGACGGGTACAGTTTTCCCAAGTTTTTCGTGAAGATCTTCATCCCGCTGATTGGCTCGGGGATCGGCGTCACGGCGTTTTTCTGTTTCATGTTTTCCTGGGTCGAGCTCCTGCTGGCACGCACGCTGACGTCGGTGAACGCCAAACCCATCGCCGCAGTGATGACCCGTACGGTTTCGGCCTCCGGCATCGACTGGGGCGTGCTGGCGGCGGCGGGGGTGTTGACCATTTTGCCGGGCATGCTGGTGATCTGGTTCGTTCGCAACCATGTGGCCAAGGGCTTTGCCCTGGGCCGGGTCTGAGGAGTCGATGATGGAATGGATGGCCTGGACCACCCCGACTGCACTGTTCTTTGCCGCGATCGGCCTGCTGCTGGTGGGCATGACGACCTGGGAATTGCGCTCGCCGAGTATCCCCCGGCGCGGCTTTTTACCGATCAGCACCACCCGTGGTGATCGTTTGTTTATCGGTCTTCTCGGCAGCGCCTACCTGCATTTGTTGGTGATCGGCGTAACCGGCTGGAGCATCTGGGTGGCGTCCGCGCTGTCTCTGGTGTGGCTGTTGTCTGTGATGCGTTGGGGCTAGCTGCCCCTTTTGAACCCCAAAACCAGGAGGTCTCTATGTTCGATAAAAACAATAAGCTGCGACATAGCATTTCATTGGCGGCCGTGCTGGCGCTCAGCGGGCTCAGTGCTGCGGCCTGGGCGGATGCTTATGAAGACGCTGCGAAAAAATGGATCGGCAGTGAGTTCAAACCGTCGACCCTCACCGAAGCCCAGCAGCTTGAAGAGCTGAAGTGGTTTATCAAGGCCGCGGAGCCGTTTCGCGGGATGAAGATCAACGTGGTGTCGGAAACCCTCACCACCCACGAGTATGAATCCAAGGTGCTGGCCAAGGCCTTCAGCGAAATCACCGGGATCAAGCTGACCCACGACTTGCTGCAGGAAGGCGACGTGGTGGAAAAGCTGCAAACCCAGATGCAGTCCGACAAGAATATCTATGACGGCTGGGTCAACGATTCCGACTTGATCGGTACGCACTTTCGCTATGGCAAGACAGAATCCATCACCGACCTGATGGCCAACGAAGGCAAGAACTTCACTTCACCCACCCTGGACATCAAGGACTTCATCGGTATTTCGTTCACCACTGCGCCCGACGGCAAGATCTACCAATTGCCCGACCAGCAGTTCGCCAACCTGTACTGGTTCCGCGCCGACTGGTTCGAACGGGCAGACCTGAAAGCCAAGTTCAAGGAGAAGTACGGCTATGAACTCGGCGTGCCGGTGAACTGGTCGGCCTACGAAGACATCGCCAAATTCTTCAGCGAAGACGTCAAGGAAATCGACGGCAAGCGCGTCTACGGGCACATGGACTACGGCAAGAAAGACCCGTCCCTGGGCTGGCGCTTCACCGATGCCTGGTTCTCCATGGCCGGTGGCGGCGACAAGGGCCTGCCCAACGGTTTGCCGGTGGACGAATGGGGCATTCGCGTGGAGGACTGCCACCCGGTGGGCTCCAGCGTCACCCGTGGTGGCGACACCAACGGCCCGGCGGCGGTGTATGCCACGCAGAAATACGTGGACTGGATGAAAGCCTATGCACCACCGGAAGCGGCGGGCATGACCTTCTCCGAATCCGGTCCGGTGCCGTCCCAGGGCAACATCGCCCAGCAGATCTTCTGGTACACCGCGTTTACCGCCGACATGACCAAGCCGGGCCTGCCGGTGGTCAACGCCGACGGCACGCCGAAATGGCGCATGGCGCCATCGCCCGTCGGGCCTTACTGGGAAAAGGGCATGAAGAAGGGCTATCAGGACGTAGGTTCCTGGACCTTCCTCAAGTCGACGCCCGAGAAGCAGAAACTGGCGGCCTGGCTGTACGCGCAGTTCGTGACCTCGAAAACCGTGTCGCTGAAGAAAACCATCGTTGGCCTGACGCCGATTCGTGAGTCTGACATCAACTCCCAGGCCATGACCGACCTGGCGCCGAAACTCGGTGGGTTGGTGGAGTTCTACCGCAGCCCGGCCCGGGTGGAGTGGACCCCGACCGGCACCAACGTGCCGGACTATCCACGGTTGGCGCAATTGTGGTGGAGCCATATTTCGGAGGCGGCCAGCGGAGAGAAGACCCCGCAGCAGGCGCTGGACGGGTTGGCCAAGGATCAGGACGCGATCATGACGCGCCTGGAACGCTCCAAGGTGCAGCCGATTTGCGGGCCGAAAATGAACGAAGAACGGGATGCGCAGTACTGGTTCGACCAGCCGGGCGCGCCGAAGCCTAAGTTGGCAAATGAGAAGCCACAGGGTGAGACGGTCAGTTATAACGAGTTGCTGAAGTCGTGGGAGGCGGCGCGCAAGTAACCCAGACGCCGCAGATCAAAATGTGGGAGCGGGCTTGCTCGCGAAGGCGGTAGATCAGTCAGCAGATATGTGACTGACAGACCGCTTTCGCGAGCAAGCCCGCTCCCACATTGGGTTTGCGGTGTTTCTGCAAGGGGGGCTATTTGGGATACAGCGGCGGCAAGCTGGTGCTGTCCCCCGCAGGGTCCTGCTCGCGCTCCGCCATCGGAATCGCCTTCACCGCCCGCCACAATTCCTCTCCCTGCCAATACTGCCCACTCTCGCTGTACAGCGCGCCGTTCAACCCATCCAGCGCATCCGACAACGGCACAAACCGCGCCGCCATATCCGCCAGGGTCTCCGGCTGCTGTCGCGCCCAGGCATCCAGCGCCTGACGCGTAGCCTGCGGGTCATTCGCCTGGCTCGCCCGCTTGAGGTCGTCCAGCAAGGTACGCGGGCTCGGGCCGGTTTGCGCGGCACGCAAAATCGCCGGCTGCCAGCGTGCACGCCACCACAAACCGAAGCCCAG
>NZ_JACARK010000710.1:0-3291 GCF_013386655.1 Pseudomonas sp. K5002
CGCCGAGGGGCTGCCCCGGCTGACGGCCCTGGAACTGTTCACCCACGGCAGCGCCTGGTTCTCCTCCGAGCAGGGCAAGAAGGGCCAGATCAAGGTCGGCCAACTGGCGGACGTGGCGGCACTGTCGGCGGACTTCTTCAGTGTCGACGAGGAAGCCATCAAGTGGATCGAATCGGTACTCACCGTGGTCGGCGGCAAGGTGGTGTACGGCGCCGGCGACTTTGAAGATTTCGCACCACCCAGCGTGCCGGTGCTGCCGGACTGGTCGCCGGTGGTCAAGGTACCGGGCCACTGGCGCCCGGCGTCAGCGCTACAAGCCCAGGTGCACCAGTGCAGCGGCCCCTGTGGCGTGCATGCCCATAGCCATGAACGGGCGCGTCTCTCGAACGTGCCGGTCAGCGACTTCCAGGGTTTCTGGGGCGCGTTTGGCTGCTCGTGTTTTGCCTTCTGAATCTAACCCCAAAAGAGTATTCCCATGACTTACAAACGCCTGAACAAAGATGACGCCGTGGTCCTGCTGGTGGATCACCAGACCGGCCTGATTTCCCTGGTGCAGGACTTCTCGCCCAACGAGTTCAAGAACAACGTGCTGGCCCTGGCGGACCTGGCCAAGTTCTTCAAGCTGCCGACTATCCTCACCACCAGTTTCGAAAGCGGCCCCAACGGCCCGATGGTGCCGGAGCTGAAAGAACTGTTCCCGGACGCGCCGTACATCCCGCGCCCTGGCCAGATCAACGCATGGGACAACGAAGATTTCGTCAAGGCAGTGAAAGCCACCGGCCGCAAGCAACTGATCATTGCCGGTGTGGTGACCGACGTGTGCGTGACCTTCCCGACGCTGTCGGCCCTGGCTGAAGGGTTTGAAGTGTTTGTGGTCACCGATGCGTCGGGCACCTTCAATGAGACCGTGCAACAGGCGGCGTGGGCACGCATGACGGCGGCCGGTGCACAGCTGGTGAACTGGTTCTCGGTGGCCTGCGAGCTGCAGGTGGACTGGCGCAACGACATGGAAGGCTTGGCGAATCTGCTGTCGCCGCGTATTCCCAACTATCGCAATTTGATGAACAGCTACTCGGCGCTGACGGCCAAATAAACCGCTCTCTGATATGCAGGTAATCCAATGTGGGAGCGGGCTTGCTCGCGAAGGCGGTGTGCCAGTCAATACATGTACCGACTGACCCACCGCCTTCGCGAGCAAGCCCGCTCCCACATTTTGATTTGTGGTGTGGCGACTGACCGGCTATAAAACAGCCCAGCGTCCACCGAGAAGCGACAATGAACCCCTTCGAAGACATGCGCCTGTTTTGCCAGGTCATGGAATCCGGCAGTTTCACCGCTGCCGCCGAGCATCTTGGCCTGTCCAAGCAGTTTGTCAGCCGCCGCCTGATCCAGCTGGAAGAGCGCCTCGGCGTACGCCTGCTCAACCGCTCCACCCGCCGCCTGGATGTCACGCCGCTGGGCCAGAGTTACTACGAATCCGCCCTGCGCCTGCTCAGTGAAGTCGAGCAAGTGGAGCAGGGCATCGCCGGGCAAAACACCGAGCCCCGAGGCACCATTCGCCTGAGCGCGCCGTTGTCGTTTGCCATGGCGCACCTGGGTTGCCTGTTGCCGCTGTTCCTGCAACGCCACCCTCACGTCACCGTGGAAGTGGACCTCAGCGACCGCCCGGTAGACCTCATCAGCGAGGGCTACGACCTGGTGCTGCGCATCGGCACCCTCGAGGATTCGACCCTGATCGCCCGACGCATCGCCAGTGTGCAGCGCGTCTATTGCGCCAGTCCCGACTACCTGGCCCGCCACGGCACGCCGCAGAGGCCCGATGACCTGGCCGATCACGCATGCCTGCCTTACGGCCATGGTCGCCAGGTGCAATGGCACTTCAAGGTCGATGGCAAACCCCACACCCGCAACGTCAGCGGGCGCATGCGGGTCAACAACGGTGAGCTGCTGCGGGATGCCGCCGTGGCCGGGTTGGGCATCACCTACCTACCCAATTTTATCGTTGCCCAAGCCTTGCAGGACGGCCGCCTGGTGACGCTGCTGGATGACTGCGCGCCCGAACCCCTGACCCTTTCCGCCGTTTACCCCCAGCACCGCCAGAGCTCGCGCCCGGTGCAGGCCTTGATCGAGTTCCTGCGTGAACGCCTGGCCGGCGGTTGTTGAATCAGAACGCGTACTGCACCCGGCTGTAGTAATACCCGCCGGTAAACCCGAACGGCGAATAGCTGCCCCAGTTATCGCCGAACGACGAGTTCTTCACGCCGATGTGATCCGGGTATTTGTCGAACAGGTTCTGCGCACCCACCGCCACCGTCAGCTGTTTGCTGATCGCGTAGGCCACGTCGAGGTCAGTGATCCACTTGGCCGAATACGTGCGGTCCAGGCTCGCGTCGCTGGAGCTGTTGACCTCGGTGTAGGTGCCGTAGCGAGTCAGGCGCAGGTTGACGTCGAAGTCGTGGATCGCCCAGTCGGCGGAGAAGATCATCTTGCTGCTGGGTGAAGTCTTGGTGATCAGTGCCCGTGACTGGCGACCCATCAACTGGAAGTTGCCCAGGGCGGCGAGCTGCGCCGGGGTGTCGTTGACGCTGAGGATCTGCGTGTGGTTGTAGTTCAGCGCCGCCGTCCATTTCACCGAGCCGTAGCGGTCGAGGTTCTGCCGGTAGTTGCCCACCACGTCCACCCCGGAGGTGCGGGTGTTGGCGCCGTTGGTGAAGTACTGCGCGCCCGCCGTGGCCGGTACGCCGATGCTGTCCAGCAGGGAGGCAATGCCCGGGCCCTGGAAGCGTTCGCTGAGCACCAGGCGGTCCCGCAGGTTGATCACGTAGCCGTCCACCGTGAGGCTCAAGTCATCGCTTGGGGTCACGGCGAAACCGAGGCTGAAGTTGGTCGAGCGCTCCGGCTTCAGTGACTTGGCACCCAATGCCTGGGCCCCGACGGAATCCACCGGCAGGATCACGTAGTTATACGACTGGTACACGCCATTGATGGTGTCGAACCCGGTGGAGCGTGCGGTGAAGATCTCGTTGGCCAGGGACGGTGCGCGAAAGCCGTTGCTCACGGTGCCGCGCAGGGCGAACACCGGGTTGAACGCATACCGCGTGCTGAGCTTGCCGCTGCGGGTACCGCCGACGCCTTCGTTGTAATGTTCGTAGCGTCCGGCCACGCCGACGTACCACTGCTCGGTGGGGTAGAACCCGAGGTCGACATAGCTGGCGACGCTGTTGCGGCTGACCTTCTGCGCGTCTTCCGGACGGATGCCGTTGGTGACCTGGGCCCCCGGATCGGGACGCT
>NZ_JACARK010000711.1:0-5899 GCF_013386655.1 Pseudomonas sp. K5002
ACCGGAATGGCCGTGGCCGCGCCCCGGCGCAGGATAAACCCGGTCAACCCGGCCAGCGCGGTCCCGCTGAGGGCAGTGGTGGCTGAGCGCCCGACATCGAAACGATTGAAAAAACCCTGTTCCTTTTGTGCCGCAGCCTTCAACTCTGCCTCGAACACTTGGCGATCAGCCTGGCTGAGCTTGTCCTTGTATTGCTCGATCAGCCGTTCGGCAACCTGCAGTTCCAGATCAGCAAGGGCCACTTTCTCGATCGGTTGATCAAACTTGATACCCACCCGCTGCGCCACGTCCTGGGCGATTTCGCGATAGCTCACGCCATGACCACGGGCCAGGTTCATAAAGGTGTCGCCGCCCATGCGCTGCAACTCGATGGCCAGCTTCAAGGGCTCGCGCACGGTGGCGTCGATAGAGGCACTGCGCTTTTGCGCCATCAGCTCGGCGAAAAACTGCAACTCCTCCGGCCGCGCCTGCACCAGCAGCGGGAACAGCTCGACATCCTCTTCCGCAAAGCGCACTTCGCTGCTGCGCTGATCGGCGCGGATCATGCCCCGGCGTTCCTGCAGCAGGTCGGTGTACTGCACCACCGTCTTCAGTTGCGGCCAATACGCGGCGTGGTCGAACGTGGCCAGGTGCACGTTGGCGACCTTGGCCTTGAGCGCCGGTGTCAGCGGGATCGCATAACGACCGATGCAGCGCTCGGTGTCCGGCTTGAGCGCCAGCGCCCAATCCTTGCTCGAGTGGCAGTTGATCACCCGACCGCTGAGCGGCGCCGAGACCAGGTCCCAGGGGCTGGAGGTACAAATTGCACCGCCCATCAGCAGCAGGTTGTTCAGCGGCAACTCACGGGCCACCTCAGGGCTGGCCAGCAGGCTCTTGACCAGGATGCGCGCGCCCAGGGAGTGGCCGATCAGGTTGATCTGCCGCACCTTGATCGACTCGCCATGGAGGTAGTTGGCCAATTCGGGCAGCAGGCTTTTGGCGACCTCATCCACCCGCGCCTCGACGCTTTTGTAGTGGTCGAGGAAATAGGCAATCGCCTTGCCCACCCCGATGGTTGCGGCACCCAGGCTACCGCCACCCAACATCGAGGTAATCACATCCTTGAACGGCGCAAACAGGTTTTCCAGGAAATGCCCTGCCGGCCAGAACAGCATCAGGTTGGTGGAGCCTTCGATGGTTGCCAGTTGCCGGGAGAAACTACCCAGTTGTTGCTGGTTGAAGAACGCCGAATAACCATGCACGTAGAGATTGAGCACATCCCCCTGGGGCTCGCCACACAACACAAACGTGGGCTTGCGGGTGCGGTGCATTTCATCCCACTGGTGTTGCATGTGACGGTGACTCCTGGCGACGACGGAGGGCGATAGTAACAAAGGGCGGGCTACGGGAATGTGAATAACTGATACTCGGACTATCCATATCCCTGCACAGTGATGACAAAAAACGCGGATTTTGTTCGCAGATTCAGTCCATTAACCTTTGTCGGGTCAACCACTGAAACCGAGGAACACCATGAGCAAGCCCGAGTTTTTCATCACACCCGGTTACGGCGACATTGCACGCGAGACCCTGCATTACACCCAGGCGGTCAAAATCGGCAACCGCGTCGAAACCTCGGGCCAGGGCGGCTGGGATGACGAGTTCCAGATTCCCGAATCCCTCACCGACGAGATCGCCCTGGCCTTTCAAAACCTCGAACGCACCCTGGCGGCAGCCGGCGCCGGCTGGGAGCATGTGGTACACGTCAATTCCTACCACGTGGGAGGTTTCCCGCCGGAGGTGAACGAGCAGATGGTCAAGTGGTACCGCCATTACATGCCCAATCACGCCCCCATCTGGACTGAGCTGGGAGTAGAAGCCCTGGGGCTGCCGGCAATGCGCATTGAAATCCGCGTTACAGCGATTATTGCCTGACGCCGAACCGCTCGATCACCCAGTCGATAAATACCTTCAGCCGGGCGTTCTGATGGCGATTGGGTGGATAGATGATGTGCAACGGCGTGGCGGGCCGGGTCCAGTCTTCGAGTACCGGGACTAACTGGCCTGCCTCTACGTAGTAGTCAACGATGGTCTTGAAATGCTGCCCGACGCCCAGGCCGGCGAGCAGCATTTCCTTGAGGCCGTTGCCTTCGTTGGTGGAAAACGCGCAGTTGCCTACCTCATACCGAGTCGCGCCCTTCTCGAAAATCAACGGCTCCGGCTTACCCGACCCGGCAAAGAAATATCCCGCCTTGAGGTGGTTCTTCTCGAGGTCCTCGGGAGACACGGGAGTACCCATGCGCTCCAGGTAACCGGGCGCCGCGCACGTGACGTACTCGAGGTCGACAACCTTGCGGGCGATCATTGCCATGTCATCGAGCTTGCCAGCGCGCAGCACGCAATCCACACCCTCCCCCACGATATTCACGGCGCGGTCGCTGATGCCCAGGGCGATAGTGATCTCAGGGTACTCACGATGAAAATCCACCAGCGCCGGGATCAGCAGGCAATTGGCAAAGGACGCCGGCGCATCCACTTTCAGGTGGCCGCCGGGCTTGAGCTTCTGCCCGCGCAGGGCATTGTCCAGTTCATCGAGTTCCGCCACCAGGCACAGCGCGTGGCTGTAGTACTCCAACCCCTCCGGCGTCGCCGCCAGCGCACGGGTGGTGCGATGCATCAACTTGACGCCAAGGTGCTTCTCCAGGTCCGTGATGAGTTTACTGACGGTGGAACGCGGCAGTGCCAATTGGTCGGATGCGCGGCTGAAGGAGCCGGTTTCGACGACACGGACGAAGGCACGCATGGCGAGGAGCTGGTTCACGTTGATGTCCGATAGGGCGAGAATAGCGAGTATTGTCCATAAAGCTGCACAATGACGACAGGCATTCAGCGAACAAAAAAGCCCGGCGCATGGCCGGGCTTTTGACGGAGCGGATGACTCAGTGGGCAAAGTTCTCGATCTTTACCTGGCCATCAGGAAACGTAGCGACAATCTCCAGTTCTCCTCCCATGGCGCGAATGTAGTTACGCAGCGTGCTGATATACATGTCGGTGCGCCGTTCCATTTTGGACACTGCCGCCTGATTGATATTCAGCGCCTTGGCCAGCGTATCCTGGCTCATCTGTTGCGCCTTGCGCAGTTCATGCAGGGGCATTTCTTTCAGGTGTTGCTGGAAGATGCGCTCTGCATCGGCCCGGGCTTGCGGTGTCATGCGAGCCTGCAGCTCACTGAATTTTTTAGCCATGGTGACGGCCCTCTTTAAGCAGTGTTTCCAAATGTTCGTCATACAACTTCTCAGCCAGCGGGACGTATTCGTCATACCACCGGCCTCGACCGGTTTTATCCCCGCCAATCAGCAACAAGGCACACCGGCGCGGATCAAATGCATACAGAACGCGGTAAGGCCGCCCGGCATGCTGCACCCGCAACTCTCGCAGGCAGCCATGCCTGGAGCCCTTGATGTCACTGCTGTGGGGGAAGCCAAGGCCTGGCCCCAGAAGGCCCAGTAAATCCACACTGGCCGATACTGAGGATTGCTCCTTTGCATCCAGACCGCCCCACCAGATTCCAAACTCGTCCGTGTATTCAACGTCCCAACTCATGCAAATATGCCATCCATGGAATATAAACTCAAGGGCATAACTGTAGGAGTTCCTGGCGTGTACAGGCTTCCGTTTGTCCCGGAAAAGTGTTTGTAGATTATTCCCGCACAATGCTCAGCCCATAAAAAACCACCCTTTCGCGCGGCTGAAGACACGACCATAGCGCCGGCACCACGGATGATCCCGACCGCCACGTGCATAAAACTCATTGAAATAAATGGTATTAATAGTTTGGAGAGTGCCGCGAAAGAACCGGACGACATCCAATGAACCCGGAGGCGAAGGCCTTGGGACCTGCAAAGCAAGCTCGCTCCTACAGTAAAACCTGTTGATTCAGCAAAACGATCCCGGAGTTCCCAATGCCCCATGAAGGCAACCTGTTACAAGCGGCCGTTGTATTCCTGCTCGCTGCCGTCCTGACCGTGCCCCTGGCCAAGCGCCTGCAACTGGGTGCCGTGCTGGGTTACTTGCTGGCCGGAGTGATCATCGGCCCATCGGTGCTGGGCCTGGTGGGCAACCCGCAAAGCGTCAGCCAGTTTTCCGAACTTGGGGTGGTATTGCTGCTGTTCATCATTGGCCTGGAGTTGTCACCGAAGCGTCTGTGGGTGATGCGCAAGGCAGTGTTCGGTGTAGGCCTGGCACAGGTGTTACTGACGGGCACCGTGATCGGCGTGGTCGCGCTGTTCGTGTTTGGCCAATCATGGAACAGCGCGATTGTGCTGGGCCTTGGCCTGGCGCTCTCCTCCACCGCGTTTGGCCTGCAAAGCCTCGCCGAGCGCAAGGAACTCAACCAGCCCCACGGGCGACTGGCCTTTGCGATTCTGTTGTTCCAGGACATCGCCGCCATCCCGTTGATCGCCATGGTGCCGCTGCTCGCGGGCAGCGATCATCCCGCCACCACCTCCCAGGGCCTGCGACACGGCCTGGAAGTACTGGGCAGCATCGCCGTGGTGATCATCGGCGGGCGCTATCTGTTGCGGCCGGTGTTTCGCATCGTCGCCAAGACCGGCCTGCGGGAGGTCTCCACCGCCACCGCGTTGCTGGTGGTGATCGGCACCGCATGGCTGATGGAATTGGTGGGCGTGTCCATGGCCCTCGGCGCCTTCCTCGCCGGGTTGCTGCTGGCAGACTCCGAATACCGGCATGAGCTGGAATCGCAGATCGAACCGTTCAAGGGCCTGCTGCTGGGTCTGTTTTTTATCAGCGTGGGCATGGGCGCCAATATCAGCCTGCTGTTCAGCGCGCCGGTGATCGTGCTGGGGCTGACCCTGCTGCTGATCGCCATCAAGTTGCCGCTGCTGTTTTGCGTGGGTCGCCTGGCAGGCGGCCTGAACCCTGAAAGCGCGCTGCGCCTGGGCGTGGTGCTGGCAGCCGGTGGTGAGTTCGCATTCGTGGTGTTCAAGATCGGCCGCGACCAGGGCCTGTTCGAGCCGCACCTCTACGACATCCTGGTGCTGACCATCACCCTGTCCATGGCCGTGACGCCATTGCTGCTGTTGCTCTGCCCGAAGCTGTTCAAGCCCAAGGCCAAGCCGGTGGAAGTACCCGAGGAATACCGTGCCATCGAAAGCGATGCGCCACGGGTGGTGATCGCCGGGATGGGCCGCATGGGGCAGATCGTGGCGCGGATCCTGCGGGCACAGAACATCTCGTTCATTGCCCTCGACACCTCGGTGGAAACCATCGAACTGACCCGCAGTTTCGGCGGCATGCCGGTGTTCTACGGCGACCCGCAGCGCCCGGAAATCCTTCACGCAGCGAAAGTCGACCAGGCCGAGTTTTTCGTGATCGCCATGGACGACCCCGAGATCAACATCAAGACCGCCGCGCTGGTACGCAGCCTCTACCCGCACATGAAGATCATCGCCCGTGCCCGTAACCGCCAGCATGTGCACCGCCTGGTGGACCTCGACGCGTCACCGGTGCGCGAGACGTTTTACTCCAGCCTGGAAATGAGCCGCCGCACCCTGGTGGGCCTTGGCTTGACCCAGGCCCAGGCCGACGCGCGCATCAGCCGCTTCAAAAACCATGACCTGCAATTGCTGGCGGCCCAACACGCCGTGTATGACGACGCGGCCAAGGTGATGCAGTCTGCCCAGGAAGCCCGGACGGAACTGGCACGGCTGTTTGAGATGGACCGGATCGAGGAAGAGTCCGACAAGGTGTAGGGATGGAGATGAACGATCTTGCGAGTTTTCTGACAGAATACGGCGCAATTTCGTTCATCCCTGGAGAGCTTCATGGCCACCCTCAGCAAGACCGCAGCCCTCTTGGCCCTCGCGCTGGCCGCCGGCTTCGGCGCCAGCCAAGTCCTCGC
>NZ_JACARK010000712.1:0-3569 GCF_013386655.1 Pseudomonas sp. K5002
TGGTGCGCTGGCCGAAGCCGTCCCAGCTGTCGATCACTTGCAGGCCCGGCGCGTCCCGTTCGACAAATGCGATGAACGCCTGGTCCTTTTCGTTGACGCCCACCGTCGGCACGATATGGGCGAACAGTGCGCCGGTGCAGTAGAACTTCTCGCCGTTGATGTACGCACTGTCGCCGTCAAAGCGCACTTGTGTGTCAAACGTGCCGGCGTTCTTGCTCTTGGCTTCGGAGAAGGCATTGCCGAACCGATAGCCCAGCAGGACCTTGGCGAAGTAGTGCTGCTTTTGCTCCTCGCTGGCGGTTTGCAGGAGGATGTCGACGACGCCCAGGTGGTTCTGCGGAATCTGCCCCAGGGACGGGTCGGCGGCGGAGATCAGCTTGATCACCTCGGCCACCGTCACATAGGACACTCCCGCGCCGCCGTAGGCCTTGGGAATGGTGATGCCCCACAGGCCACTGGCAGAGAATTCGTCCAGCTCGGCCACCGGCAGGCGTCGCTCGCGGTCGCGCACGCCGGCGTCCACGGCAAAACGCTTGGCCAACTCGGTGGCAACCGCAATGGCCTCGGCGTCCGAACGGATGATGTGGGCAGGTTGTAGGGGTTGGGCTGACATGGGCCGACTCCAGGCTCCAGAGAGATACTGGAGTGATTGCAGGAGTCGTGCCCGAATGCAATGTGCAACGAAATCAGCGGGTTGCCGGTATATCAGGGAAGTCGTTGGCGGTTCAAAACAGCAAAGTGTCCAACCACTGTTGCGCTGCCAACAGTTAAATCACCACGTTGCGCACAAACCGCACCGCCACGTCGCCGTCATTGCGATAGGCGTGAAGGTAGCGGCTGGCGAACATCAGGAACTCACCGGTGGCGACGTTTTTTTCCTCATCCCCCAGCACCAGCGTCAGGGTGCCTTCGAACACAAACAACTGCACGCTCCAACCCTCGGGGTCCGGTTCAGGCATGTAGCGATCGCCGGGCTCCAGGCGCATCTCCCATAGTTCCACCTCGCGACGCGCGGTGGCCTTGGCCAGCAGCACGGCTTTGCTGCCGGGGATGTCACCGGCCCAGGCCAGTTCGTTGATACGGCTGTGATCAGCGGCATCCGGGGCCTGGATCAAGTCGCTGAAGGCCACGTCCAGGGCTTCGGCCACCCGGTCGAGGGTCGACAGGCTGACGTTTTTCTCCCCCGCCTCGATTGCCACCAGCATGCGCCGGCTGACGCCGGATTTTTCGGACAGCGCCGTCTGGCTCAACTCAGCCGCATGGCGCAGGCGCCGAACGTTCTGGCTGACGTGTTGCAGGACCGAGGCCCGTTGCGGATTTTCTTTGTGCACTATATTGCTCACAGGGTGGGGTTGCGCAGTATACTGCCCAGCTTGCGGCGCATTGTGCGGTCCGCGCCCTTCCTGTGCAAGACCGAGCCGCCATGACCACCTCCCCGTTGTTTTCCCGTTTCAGCAAAGCCGAATGTGTATTGGTGGTGATCACCATGTTTTGGGGCGGCACCTTTTTGCTGGTGCAGCACGCCATGGCGGTCAGCGGCCCGATGTTTTTCGTCGGCCTGCGTTTTGCTGCGGCGGCGCTCATCGTCGGGGCGTTCTCATTCCGCAGCCTGCGGAACCTGACGCTGTTTGAATTGAAGGCTGGCTGCTTTATCGGTGTGGCGATCATGTTCGGCTACGGTTTGCAGACCATTGGCTTGCAGACGATCCTGAGCAGCCAGTCGGCATTTATTACTGCGCTGTATGTGCCATTCGTGCCGCTGCTGCAATGGCTGGTACTGGGACGGCGGCCGGGGTTGATGCCGAGCATCGGCATCATGCTCGCGTTTACCGGGCTGATGCTGCTGACCGGCCCGGCCGGGGCATCATTGAATTTCAGCCCCGGTGAAATCGCCACGTTGATCGGTGCGGTAGCAATTGCCGCCGAGATCATCCTGATCAGCGCCTTTGCCGGGCAGGTGGATGTACGCCGGGTAACGGTGGTGCAACTGGCCACGGCGTCGGTGCTGTCGTTCCTGATGGTGGTGCCGATGGGCGAGGCACTGCCGGGGTTTTCCTGGTTGCTGCTGTTCAGCGCGGTGGGCCTGGGGCTGACCAGCGCGGTGATTCAGGTGGCGATGAACTGGGCGCAGAAAAGCGTCTCGCCGACTCGCGCCACGCTGATTTATGCCGGGGAGCCGGTGTGGGCCGGCGTAGTCGGGCGGATTGCCGGGGAGCGCTTCCCGCCGATTGCCATGGTGGGCGCGGCGTTGATCGTGGCGGCGGTGATTGTCAGTGAGATGAAAACCCGCCGGCAGCGGCTCGCCGAGCCCCAGGCCGAACTGGAACATGAAAACCAGGGTTAAGCGGCCTCAGAGGCGCAACTCACCGTCCAGGTTGATGGCCTGCAGGAACGCCTCGTCATGGGACACCACGATCAGCGCGCCCTGGTACTGATTGAGCATTTGCTCCAAGGCAATCCGGCTGGGCAAGTCCAGATGGTTGTCGGGTTCGTCCAGCAACAACAATTGCGGCGGATGCTCGGCGTAGAGCTGTGCGGCCAGGGCAATTTTCAGACGCTCGCCGCCGCTCAGTTGGCGCGTATCGAGGACCGCCCGGTCGGCATCGATGCCCATTTGCGCCAGCCGGGTACGCGCTTCGCTTTGCGCCAGTAGCGGATTACTTTCGTAAAGCCATTGCACCGCCGTGCGCTCGGGGTGCTCCAGCCCGGCGTGTTGGTCCAGCCAGCCGATATGGCAACTGCGCGCCAACTCACCGGCAGCCACCGGCAACTGGCCGGCAATCACCCGCAGCAGGGTCGACTTGCCACTGCCATTGGCTCCCAGGATCGCCATGCGCGTCGGGCCGGTCAGGGTGAGATTGATCGGCGCCGGGCTGCCAAACGGCAACACCACGTCGTTCAACTGCAGCACCAGCTTGCCCTGGGGCACCACGCTTTCCGGCGACAGCATCATGCGCTGGATCTCCGGCGCACACCGCGCACGCGCCTCGGCGATCCGCTGCTGTTGCTGCTCACGCGCCAGCTGCTGGTTGAGGCGCAACTTGCCCTGGCTGTTTTCACTGCGCTCTTTCTGGGCGTTGGTGATCAGTTTGGTCTGGTTGCCATCCCGGGCCTGGCGGTCGCCCCGGGCATTGCGGCGTTGCTGACGCTCCATTTGGATGACCGCTTCACGTTGTTCACGTTTGGCGTGCGCGCGCTCCCCCTGCAACGCCGACTGGAACGCCTGCTGCTCCTGCTCCCGTGTCGCCGCATAGTGGCTGTAATTACCGCCGTACACCGCCAAGCCCTTGGGCGACAGTTCGACAATCTCGTCCATGTGCTCCAGCAACCCGCGATCATGGCTGATCAGCACCAGGCCGCCGGGCCACCGATCAATCTGCTGGGCAAGCTTGTGCTGCTGATCGATGTCCAGGTGGTTGCTGGGCTCATCGAGGATCAACCAGTCTGCCCTCGACAACCAGGCGCCCAGCAAAGCGACGCGCTGGCGTTCGCCGCCACTGAGGGCCGCGGTTGGCGAGTCGGCAGTCAAGTGCCCCAGGCCGATTTGCTCCAGGGCCGCCGCCAGTCGA
>NZ_JACARK010000713.1:0-11692 GCF_013386655.1 Pseudomonas sp. K5002
CCAGCCCGCCCAGTTCTTCACGGCCCACCGTGGCGCAGCTGCCCAGCACCTGCGGCGCATCAAACCCGCCCGGCGCTGCCAGGTAAGCCCGCGCACCGCTGAATGGCTGGGTAAAACGCAAGCGCTGGCCCTTTTGCAGAATAAAGCTGCGCCCCGGGCTGATCGCGCGCTCGTCGACATACGCGCCCAAGTCCGCCCCGGCCAGCGCCAGCAGGCAATAGGCCTCGGCCTGCACGGTGAAGCCACCCAAGGTGATTTCCACCACCGGCGCATCCAGGGCATTGCCCAGCAACCAATTGGCCCACGACATCGACACCCAATCCAGCGCGCCGCCCTGGGTCACGCCCAAGTGCCTTACGCCAAAACGTCCAGCGTCCTGCAACAAGCAGAGCGGGGTGCTGGCCTCGATCAACAAGCGGCTCATGCCTGGGCCTCCAACGGTGTGTCATCGCCACCCAGGTTGATGAATTCGCGATGGCTGACCGCTTCGTAACGCACGGTGTCCCCCGGCTGCATCAGACTGTAGCCGTCGCGTTCGCGGTCAAACAACTTGGCCGGTGTGCGGCCGATCAGGTTCCAGCCACCTGGCGAGACCACCGGATAAGCCGCCGTCTGCCGCTCGGCGATGCCCACGCTGCCCGCCGCCACCCGCTTGCGCGGGGTGTTGAGCCGCGGTGTCGCGAGCTGTTCATCCACCAGCCCCATAAAGGCAAACCCCGGGGCGAAGCCCAAGGCGAATACCTGGTATTCATGCTGGCTGTGACGGCGAATCACCTCACCCACTGCCAGGCCACTGCGCTGCGCCAGCAACGCCAACTCCGGGCCGACACTCAGGTCATACCAGACCGGCAACACATGGCATCGCCCGCTGTCCTTGGGTTCGGGCTGCAATTCCTTGAGCACCTGGTCGATCAACGCCCGTGCCTGGCCAGGGTCCAGCGCCAGCAGGTCGTAGTGCACCATCAGGGTCGTGTAGGACGGCACCAGGTCCACCAGCGCCGGGCCAAAACCTTCGCGCAAACGGCGGGTGGCGGCGAGCATCCAGGGCATGTTGTCTTCGGCGATCACCTCAAACAGGTGCACCATCAGGCAGTCGATGGCCACCACTTCAATCCGTGGCTTCATGCTGGGGTCAACGCCTCGCGGATGCGCTGCACGGCAGCCACTGAGCTGGCGTTATCGCCATGCACGCACAAGGTATTGGCTTGCAGGTGCAACGGACTGCCATCACTGGCGACCAACTGTTCTCCCCGGGCGATGATCAAGGCCTGCTGGATGATCTTTTCCGGGTCATGATGCACCGCGCCCGGCAACTGGCGGGAGACCAGATGGCCGGCGCTGTCGTAGGCACGGTCGGCAAAGGCTTCGAACCACAGGGTCACGCCATATTCGTCACCCAGGGCCTGGGCGGCGCTGTTGTCGCGGGTGGCCATCAGCATCAATGGCAGGCTGGCGTCGTAGGCCGCCACGGCCTGGATCACCGCTCGCAATTGCGCAGGCTTGGCCATCATGTCGTTGTACATCGCGCCATGGGGTTTGACGTAGCTGACCCGTCCGCCCTGGGCCCGGCAAATACCGTCGAGGGCGCCGACCTGGTAGTGCAACAGGTCCTGGATTTCCTGCGGGGTGTAGGCCATGGAGCGGCGGCCGAAACCCTGCAGGTCCTGGTACGCCGGGTGCGCGCCCACCTGCACGCCATGCTCGAAGGCCAGGCTGACGGTCTTGCGCATGATGCTCGGGTCGCCGGCGTGGAAACCGCAGGCTACGTTGGCGCAATCAATGAACGGCATGACTTCGGCGTCCAGACCCAAGGTCCAGTTGCCAAAGCTTTCGCCGATGTCGCAGTTCAATAGCAGGCGGCTCACGGTAGGGCTCCTGTAGGCTTTATTTTTTTGTAGTGTGGGATCTTTTACCAAGATCTCGCAACGATGTTGTCCCGAGCCCCAACGACGCTTATCGTGAGACAGCTCGATTTTTGGCGGTTGCGGCACGCTGCGTCCAACTAATAAAAAACAATCCATGCATAAGAAAAGTTGATCCCATGAATTTGAAGTTCCTCGAAACCTTCGTCTGGGTGGCCAAGCTCAAGAGCTTTCGCCTCACGGCAGAGAAGCTGTTCACCACCCAGGCCTCGATCTCCAGCCGCATCGCCGTGCTGGAAAGCGAGTTGGGGGTGAAGCTGTTTCTGCGCGATTCCCGAGGTGTGAGCCTGACGCCGGAAGGCTTGAAGGTGCTCGATTATGCCGAGCAGATGATGGCGACCATGCAAGGGCTCAAGCAGTCCCTGGAAACCACCAGCAGCAAGGTCGGGCGTATCCGCATCGGAGTGATGGACACGGTGATTCACACTTGGCTGAGCGCGCTGGTGGCAGAACTGACGGACAACTTTCCGCGGGTAGAAATCGAGTTGGTCGCCGATACCGCGCTGAACCTCTGCGATCAGTTGCAAAAAGGCTTTCTCGACCTGATCCTGCAAACCGACCTGCTGCGCCAGGAAACCTTGCGCAGCCTGGAACTGGCCAGCCACCCCATGGGCTGGATCGTCGCCAGCCACTCGATCTACAACCGCGACTACGCGTCCCTCGCCGAACTGGCCCAGGAGCGCATCATCACCTACTCGAAAAACTCCTGTCCGCACCAGGACGTGCTCAGCCTGATGCAGGCTAACGGCGTATCCGCCCCACGGATGAACTGTGTGAACTCGGTGTCAGCGATCACCCGCCTGCTGCGGGACGGGTTCGGGATTGGTGCGTTCCCGCCCGTATTGGTCAGTGAAGAGCTGGCACGAGGTGAATTGACCATGCTGCCCATGGAACAACGGCCGCCGAACCTGCAGGTGGTGGTGTCGTGGCGAGTGGGCGTGGAGTTGGTGGAGGAGATTGTGGCGCTGTGCCAGAGCGTGGTGCAGCAGTACGCGCAGAAGGTGGGCGAGGACTTGATGGTGTTGAGCAAACCCATGCCACTGAAGGAACCGATTTAAAACTGTGGGAGCGGGCTTGCGCGCGAATGCGGTGTGCCAGCCACCCCATATGTCACTGACGCACCGCATTCGCGAGCAAGCCCGCTCCCACAATTTGACCGCGTCAGCCTTTAAAGCCCCTTGAGGTCCCGCTCTTCAATCGGTCGGCTCTGGCGCAGGCGCTTGCCGCCCAACACCACCCAGTCGATCAGGCGGAACAGGCACTCGATGCCGAACGACAACAACATCGCCCCGCCCAGGCCCCAGCCCATGGCTTCCGGGGTCAGCAACAGCATGTAGCTGTAGCCGTTCCAGGTTTCCTGGCGAATCGCCGGGTCGGCGGCCACCGCCACTTGCAGCGCGCGGATGTACCACGGGCCCTGCATCGCCTGGAACTGCTTATCCAGCGCTACCTGGCGGTCGAGCAAGGTGCCCAGGCTGTTGGCATCGCTGCGAAACACCGGGTCGTCACTGGCACGGTAATGGGCCACCAGCGCCTGCAAGTCACCGTTGAAGAACTGTTGCGCCGTGGCATCGAAGCCGCGCAAGCCGGTCTGGGCTTCGATCAAGTGGGCTTCGACGCGCTTGGCGTAGTCGCTGATAAACCCCGGCACCTGCACACCGACCAACAGACCCACGGCAAACAACACCAGTCGCAAATAGCTGAGCAACATATTCGACGTCCTTATTCCGTTTTACCTTGGCTGACACATTCGCCGCGTCGCCACAGGCTCCACTGGCCCGGTTCGTAGCGGGTCCAGGTCTCGTTTTCGGTCAGGGGTTCGGTGGCAATTACCGTCACCACGTCATTGGGGGTGGTTTCGGCCTGAAAATCGACGATCACGTCGACATCTTTCAACCGTGCAGGGCCAAATGGCGCACGCCGGGTGATCTGTGCCAGTTTGGTCGAGCAATAGCAGAACAGCCAGTCACCGTCGCTGAGCAGGCAGTTGAACACGCCCTTGCTGCGGTATTCGCTGCAGGCGGCGATCAGGTCCGGCAGCACCTGTTCGATGTCCACCGGTTCCGGGAACGCTTCACGGATACGGTTGAGCAAATCGCAGAACGCCGCTTCGCTGTCGGTATCGCCCACCGGGCGGTAGAACGTGGCGCGGGGGTTGAAGTCCGCCAGTTGACCGTTATGCGCAAAGCACCAGTTGCGGCCCCACAGTTCACGGACGAACGGATGGGTATTGGACAGGCACACCTTGCCCACATTGGCCTGGCGGATATGGCCAATCACCACTTCACTCTTGATGGGATAACGCTGCACCAGCAGCGCGACTTCCGATTCGCTGCTGGCCGCCGGGTCCTGGAACAACCGCAGGCCACGGCCCTCGTAGAAGGCGATGCCCCAACCGTCGCGGTGGGGCCCGGTACGTCCGCCGCGCTGCATCAGCCCGGTGAAGCTGAAGACGATATCGGTCGGTACGTTGGCACTCATGCCCAATAATTCACACATGCCAGGCTTCTCGATACAGGGCGTACAACGTTAAAGGCGCGGTTCGACCCGCATACCGCTGACAGGTGCCGGGCGACCGTAACGCTCATCGGCGAAGGGTTCGTCGTCATCCTCCGGCTCGGCAGCAGCGGCTGCCGCAGCGGCGGCCTTCTGCTCACGACGAACCCTGGCGGCACGCTCGATGGGCCAGCGGATCAGCACGAACACCAGGTACACGCCGAACGCGATCATGCAATACATGAACAGATCGGAAATCGCCCGCCAGGCGTTGTTGCCGACCTTGAGCACCAGGTCCAGGGCGGTGATGGCCACGGCCGGGGCGAACTGGGTCTTCACCGGATCGACGATGGTCGGGCTGAACAGCAGCACCGCCACCAGCAACCGCAGTGGCTCGCGCAGCCAGCGCCACATCCAGCGGGTCATGGCAAACCACACCAACAGGCAACCCAGGGCTGCGAAGGCGTAGAGGCCCCAAGCGATCAGATAGTCGTTCTCGGTCATGGTGTCCATGGCAAGGTAGGCAAACAGGCCGCTATGATAACGGCTTTTCAGTGCCGAGGCTGCAATGCCGTCGGCCAACCGCCAGACAGAGAGTGATCCATGCCCCCATCGACCCACATCACTGCCGCCCCGATCGCCCGCAAGGCCCCAGGCACCGACCCGTATGCCTGGCTGCAAGCGCGTGACAGCGCCGAGGTGCTCGATTACCTCAAGGCGGAAAATGCCTGGCAAGAAGCACAATTGTCCGACCAGCAGGCGCTGCGCGAGACCCTGTTCGAGGAGATCAAGGGCCGCATTCTCGAAACCGACCTGTCCCTGCCCTCGCCCTGGGGCCCGTACCTGTATTACACCCGCACCACCGCCGGCGACGAATACGCCCGCCACTACCGCTGCCCGCGCCCGGCGGACGACAGCCAACAGGTCGACGAAAGCGCGGAAGAGCTGCTGCTGGACCCGAACGTACTGGCCAATGGCGGCTTTTTCTCCCTCGGCGCCTTCAGCATCAGCCCGGACCACCAGCGCCTGGCCTACAGCCTGGATACCAGCGGCGAAGAGATCTACACCCTCTACGTGAAGGAATTGGCCACCGGCAAGGTCAGCGAACTGGAGTTTGAAGACTGCGATGGCAGCATGACCTGGGCCAACGACAGCCTGACCCTGTTCTTCACCGAACTGGACGACACCCATCGCCCGCACAAGCTGTATCGCTATCGCCTGGACGGCACTGCCGCCGAAGAAGTGTTCCACGAGCCTGACGGACGTTTCTTCCTGCACTGCTACCGCTCCAGCTCCGAGCGTCAGTTGCTGCTGGCCCTGGGCAGCAAGACCACCAGCGAGATCTGGGCCCTGGACGCCGAAAAGCCGCAGCAGGCGTTTACCTGCATGGCGCCACGGGTCGAGGGCCATGAATATGACGTCGACCACGGCAAGCTGGACGACCAGTGGACCTGGTTTATCCGCAGCAACCGTGACGGCATCAACTTTGCGCTGTTCCAGGCGGCCGACACCGGCAGTGTGCCGACCCAGGACGACTGGCTGAACCTGATCCCCCACGACGACGCGGTAATGCTCGATGGCGTAAGCCTCAATGCCCGGGCCATGACCCTGAGCCTGCGGATCGGCGGCCTGCCGATCATCGAAGTGCACCCACAGGGGCAAGCCGCTTATCGCGTGGAGTTACCGGACGCGGCCTACAGCCTCTATGTGCAAAACAGCCTGGAATTTGCCAGCGACAAGATCCGCCTGCGCTATGAGGCGCTGAACCGCCCGGCCCAGGTTCGTCAGCTGGAACTGGCCGGCGGCGCACAACAAGTGCTCAAGGAAACCCCGGTGCTGGGCGTGTTCAACGCCGACGACTACGTCAGCCAACGCCTGTGGGCAACGTCGGCCGATGGCACTCAGGTGCCGATCAGTCTTGTCGTCCGACGCGATCAGTTGGGTAAGCCGACGCCCCTGTATCTGTACGGCTACGGCGCCTACGGCCACAGCCTCGACCCGTGGTTCTCCCACGCCCGCCTGAGCCTGCTGGACCGTGGCGTGGCCTTCGCCATTGCCCATGTACGCGGCGGCGGCGAACTGGGTGAGGCCTGGTATCGCGGCGGCAAGCAGGAGCACAAGCAAAACACCTTCAGCGACTTTATCGCCTGCGCCCAACACTTGATCGCCCAGGGCCTGACCACCTCCAAGCAACTGGCCATCAGCGGCGGCAGCGCCGGTGGCCTGTTGATCGGCGCGGTGCTCAATCAACGCCCGGAGCTGTTCCAGGCGGCGATTGCCGAAGTGCCGTTCGTCGATGTGCTCAACACCATGCTCGACCCCGAGTTGCCGCTGACCATCACCGAGTACGACGAATGGGGCAACCCGCAGGAGCCCGAGGTGTATGAGCGGATCAAGGCGTACGCACCGTACGAAAACGTCAGCGCCCAGGCCTATCCGGCCACGCTGGTGATCGCCGGCTACAACGACAGCCGCGTGCAGTATTGGGAAGCGGCGAAGTGGGTGGCCAAGCTGCGCGACACCAGGACCGACGACAACCTGTTGCTGCTCAAGACCGAGCTGGGCGCCGGCCACGGCGGCATGAGTGGTCGTTACCAGGGATTACGTGACGTAGCACTCGAATATGCATTTGTTTTCAAGGCGCTGGGGCTGATTTAAGGAACTCCGCCTGGCGGGCCGGTCTGAACACTTGACCGCCGGGCGCGCCCTGCACGATTTATGGACAAAGACTGTAAGCCTCATGCCAGAACCGACCTTACTCAATAACGAAATCCGCGACATGCTGATGGATTGCGGCCTGTTCGACCCGTTGCTGCCGGAAGACTTCCACGTAGCGGCGGGCTATTTCAACATCAGCAGCATCGCCCGCGATGAGGTGATTTTCCTCGAGGGCGACGCGGGCACCTTCATGTGCATCATTCACTCAGGCCAGGTGGCGGTGCAGAAGACCAACCATGCAGGCCAGCGCCTGACTATCGCCACCTTGCGCAGCGGACGGACCTTTGGCGAGATGGCTGTGCTGGACGGCGAGCGCCGCTCCGCCAGCTGTGTGGCGGCCAGCGATTGCGTGCTATTGAACCTGGGCAAGGATTCCCTGGAAAAGATGCTCAACGATGCACCGAAAATCGCGGCCAAGATCATTCGTGCGATTGCTATCGCCCTGTCCAGGCGCCTGCGCATGGCGGACGGGCAATTGCTGTCCCAGCAGTTTTAGCCGCCCGGGGTCTTGGGCTTGATGTCGTTTTGCTGCAAGCCGGGGATCGTCTGGTCCTTCGGCGGCGCGGGCAGCACGATCGGCGCCAACAATGGCTCACCGCTGCCGGCCGCCTTTGGCGTTGCCGGTGGCGTGACTTGCGGATAAGGCGTGGGCGTTGCAGTACCCGGTGAACCCGCCGTAGGCGCGGGGGTAATCGGCACGGTTTGCGACTCCTGAGCCTGGGCCACACCGCCAAGGGCGAGCGCGCTCCACACAATGACCGTTAGAATGCTGCACTTCATCGATGGCTCCATGGCCTGACCGTAAAGTCGTAAGGCTACTCCCAACCGCGCAAGAATGCCCTTCCCAATGAGATTTCCATGAAACGTTTCGTTCTGCTGGACACCACTCCGATCCCCGACAACGGCGGTGCCTTGTGCCTGTTCGAATACGGTGAGGATTTTGTCATCAAGATTCAGGGCGGTGACGGTGGCCAGTTGATGAACACGCGCATGCACGGTTCCGAGGATGCGCTGGCGGAGATTCCGTGCCGCAAAGTCGCCGGTCGGCCCGGCTCCAGGGTGTTGATTGGCGGCCTGGGCATGGGTTTTACCCTGGCGGCAGCGCTCAAGCATTTGGGCAAGACTGCCGAAGTGGTGGTTGCCGAGCTGGTGCCCGGCGTGGTCGAGTGGAATCGCGGGCCCCTGGGGGAAAAGTCCGGCCGCCCGCTGCTGGACCCGCGCACCGTGATCCGTCTGGAAGACGTGGCCAAGGTGCTGCAGGCCGAGCCCCAGGGGTTTGACGCGATCATGCTGGACGTCGACAACGGCCCCGAAGGCCTGACGCAAAAAGCCAACAGCTGGCTGTATTCCGCCGGTGGCCTAAGCGCCTGCGCCAAGGCGCTACGGCCCAAGGGCGTGCTGGCGGTATGGTCGGCCAGCGCCGACAAGCAGTTCAGCGACAAACTGCGCAAGGCCGGCTTCAAGGCCGAGGAAATGCAAGTGTTTGCCCATGGCAACAAGGGCACGCGGCATACCATCTGGATTGCTGAAAAGCTCAAGGGCTAAGCATTAACTGCGTGGGTTGAAGTCAGATCGACCGGCGCAGTCGATTCAAATGCCTCAAGCCTTCCAGCACCAACACCACCACCGCCAGCCAGATCGGCAGGTAGGTCATCCATTGGCCCGGCTTGAGGGCGTCTCCCAGCATCAGCGACACGGCCACCAGCAGCACCGGTTCCGCGTAACTGAGCAAACCGAACAGGCTGAACGGCAACAGCCGGCTGGCCAGGATGTAGGAATAACCCGCCGCCGCGCTGACCAACCCCATGAGTGGCACCAGCCAATAGAGCGCCGGGCGCTGCGCCAGGGTCTCGTTGATGGGCTCACTACCGAGGACGAACCACAGCGCGACCGGAATCATCAGCATCATGTCCAGCCACAGCCCGCCGAGGTTGTCGGTGCCACAACGCCTGCGCAGCACGAAATACAGCGGATAACCGACGCACACCACCAGGGTGGTCCAGGAGAACCCGCCCGTGCGATACAGCTCGTTGGCCACGCCCACCGCCGCCAGCGCAGCGGCAATTTTTTGCAGATGGGAAAGGCGTTCGCCGTAAACGATGCGCCCGGTGATGACCATGGTCAGCGGTAACAGGAAATAGCCCAGCGACACATCCAGGCCGTGGCCATTGAGGGGCGCCCACATGAAGATCCACAACTGCACACCCACCAGGGCACTGGTGAGCACGACACAGGGCAGCAACGCGGGTTTCTCCCGCAGACGCTTGTAGATCAACGGCACCCACTTCCAATCCCCGGACAGGCACAGCAGCAACGTCATGAAGGGCAAGGAGATGAGCATTCGCCAGCCAAATATCTGCTGGCCATTCAAGGGTTCAAGAAGGGAGGTAAAGAAATACAGCACACCAAACAGGAAGGAAGCGGAAACCGCCAGAACAACGCCTTTAGACACAACAGCCTCTACAAAAAATTGCATGCATTCAATTGAAGCAGGCCGTTGCATTCACGCAGTGTGAATGTCAGTGAGATGAACATCAGAAGTTTATTAACGGGCACCATAAACTTACAACTTGCACAGGACACCTATCCCGAATATTCAAGTTATAACAACAGGGTAACGCGTTGATTTTTTATTATTTGCACGACGATCATCAGACACTTCAACCACCCGACTTCGGTTATTGGAAGCAGTACGCTCTGGATGAGCGCTTCTGATTTGAAACGCCACAACGTCAACCACGGCGGTTGATATCGTGAAAGGAAAGCCCGGCTTGCGGGAAACTGACAGTCGCCAGGAAAGACCTGACGTATTGACTACCTGACGCCACCACAGAACACACTAACGGCAGTAGGCCAAGAGGCGCCACATTAAACAAACTGCCAAAGTTAGTCCAACACTTTATCACCCTGAAGCCAATTAAATGCCCCACGGCATTTAAATCGATATTTGCCGGATCTTTACTGTATATTAAGCCGTTATACGCCCGACAGAAACAGCACAAGGCCGCCCCTGCCGGTTCGTCACTTAGTTACTTCTACTGTCGATAACGTAGGGCACTTTCTTCTTGAACGTATCGTTCAGTTCTTTGCGGTCAAGTGACGTGAAGCCGCCCAACTGCCGGGCGCTGAAGCCGCTCTCCCCTACCGGTGCCTCGGGCGCCAGGCTGACCATGCGCTTGGCTACCGCCTCGATTGCCTTTTCATACCCGCCTTGCTTATTCAGGTTGAACGCGCCGAGGTCAATCTGCGTGCGCAACCACCCTCCCCAGTAAAACTCCAGGAATTCCGGCACCACCTCACCAGAGGTCGGCTTGCCGTAGGACGCCTTGCGGGAGAAGTAAACCAGGCTGCGGAACATATCGTCGCCGAGGTCCTTGAAGCCCAGGTGTGCCGGAATTTGCTCAGGCGTGATGGTCTTGCCCTGGTCGTCCTTGAGCCAGACCTTGCGGCCCTGCTCCATGCGTTTCCAGAAAGTCGCCAGGTCGGGACTGTCGCTGAAGTTATCGGTGACCCGCACCCACATCTTCAGTTTGGCGCCGGCACCTGGCTGCTCCCACAAGGTACTGAACGAATGGTGGCCGTCGGTGAGGTACAACTGGCCAGCGGGACCGACCACCACGGTTTTCATATCCGCCGGGTGAGCGCCTACCGGGTCTTTGCAGGTGAAGCTGCCCGGCTTATGCAGATCGGCATCTTCAGGCACCTTGTCGACACCGCCCTGGCCGTTGGTTTCACAGTATTCGTCGAACACTTTTTTGGGCGACTCGGCAAATACCCCCAGCTTGTAATGGATCTGATCAAAACCGATGACGGCCTGGGTCGGGTGGAGCTGCTCCAGCGCCACATCGATCACCTCGCCTGGCTGGGGCGTGGAAAACGCCTGGACCTGAACACTGACGGCGCACAACAGCAGCGCCCACAACCATGAATGCATCCGCATGAGTACCGCTCCTTATGAATTCAGTTCGTCGATACTACAAACAATCCCCCTCACCGGCATGACCGCGCCTGAAAAAGCCGGAGGTTTATTAGCCCGCAAGCAGCTAGAATCAACGCTATCCGTGATCCACTAAAAGACAGGAGCCATGATGAGCTCGACCAACCCGCCCTCCCACACCGCGAAGCTGGACCGCATCCTCGCCGATGCCCAGCGCGACCGGGAAATGGGCTACCGCGACAAAGCCCTGAAGATGTACCCCCACGTGTGTGGCCGCTGCGCCCGTGAATTCGCCGGCAAGCGCCTGAGCGAACTGACCGTGCACCACCGCAACCACAACCATGACGACAACCCCCAGGACGGCTCCAACTGGGAGTTGCTGTGCCTGTATTGCCACGACAACGAACACTCGCGTTATACCGACCAGCAGTATTTCGGCGAAGGCTCCACCAGCAGCCCGACGATCGCCAAGGCGACGCACAACCCGTTTGCGGCGTTGGCCGGGTTGATGAAGAAAGACGACTGAAGCGATGTAATGAACGACCTGCTGTGGGAGATGGCTCGCAGTGGGAGATGGCTTGTTGTGGCGAGGGAGCTTGCTCCCGTTGGGCTGCGTAGC
>NZ_JACARK010000714.1:0-4145 GCF_013386655.1 Pseudomonas sp. K5002
GGTGGTCTTGCCGGCACCGTTGGGGCCGATCAGCGTGACGATCTGACCTGGCTCGACGCTCAGGGCGATGTTGTCCAGCACGTTTTGCCCGGCGAACGTGACCCCGACCTGCTCCAGGCGGATTAACGCAGTGCTCATCAAGCCCCCTGGCAGCCCGAGCACACACCGACGACTTCGACGGTTTGCCCTTCGACCTTAAAGCCGACGTCGCCGGCGCTCTTGATGATGCTGTCGCTGATGCTTTTTTGCTCAAGTTCGATGGCGGCGTGGCACTCGCGGCAAATCAGGAACTGGCCCTGGTGCGCGTGTTCCGGGTGGTTGCAGCCGACAAAGGCGTTGAGCGACGAGATGCGGTGCACCAGGCCGTTGTCCAGCAGGAAATCCAGCGCGCGGTACACCGTGGGCGGCGCGGCGCGGCGGCCGTCCTGCTCGCTGAGCACGCCGAGGATGTCGTAGGCACCCAGCGGCTTTTGGCTTTGCCACACCAGCTCCATCACCCGGCGACGCAGGGCGGTCAGGCGCAGCCCTTGGCGCGCGCACAGTGCGTCGGCCTCTGACAGTGCGCTGTGCACGCAGTGAGAGTGGTCATGGGGACGGCTGGCAAGCGGTGTTTTAGGCATGAGCGGCGACAGATATTTGTGAGAGACGTTATTATGTTACCTGTTCCTGCCTCCTTGAGTGGTCATCGTGTCCAGACTTTTTCCCGTTTTTGTCGTATTTGTCGCCAGTTTGCTGCTTGCCGGTGCCGCTCAGGCGGAGGTTCGGGTGCTGACCAGTATCAAACCGTTACAACTGATTGCTGCTGCTGTGCAGGATGGCGTGGCGATTCCCGAGGTATTGCTGCCGCCGGGCGCTTCGCCGCATAACTATGCGTTGCGCCCTTCCGACGTACGGCGCGTGCAGTCGGTGGACCTGCTGTATTGGATCGGCCCGGACATGGAAAGCTTTCTGCCGCGTGTCTTGAAAGGCCGCAGCTTGCCGACGGTGGCGGTGCAGGACCTTCCGGGAATGAAACTGCGTCGGTTCGCCGAAGATAGCCACTCCCATGCTGAAGATGCCGACGAACATGATCATGACCATCGCCCGGGTAGCCTGGATGCGCATTTGTGGCTGTCGACGGTCAACGCCCGGGTGATTGCGAACCGCATGGCGGCGGACCTCAGCGCTGCCGACCCGGCGAACGCCGAGCGTTACCAGAGCAACGTGAAGGCCTTTGATGGCCGTATGGATGCACTGGACGCGCGCTTGAAGGCACGTATGGCGGACGTCGCCGGCAAGCCGTACTTCGTGTTCCATGAAGCCTTCGATTACTTCGAAGATGCCTACGGCCTCAAGCACACCGGGGTGTTCAGTGTGGCCGCAGAAGTGCAGCCGGGTGCCCAGCATGTGGCAGCGATGCGTACGCGTTTGCAGGAAGTGGGCAAGACTTGTGTGTTCAGCGAGCCGCCGTTGCGCCCGCGCCTGGCGGAAACGCTGGTGGCGGGTTTGCCGGTGAAGCTGGCGGAGCTGGATGCGTTGGGCGGCTACACGCCGGCCTCCGCCCAGGGGTATGAGCAGGTGCTGGAGAAGCTGGGGAATGACCTGGCTGGGTGCCTGGAGTCGCTCTGACAGACGCCGCATAACCACTGTGGGAGCGGGCTTGCTCGCGAATGCGGTGCATCAGTCGCCATATGCATTGACTGACACACCGCATTCGCGAGCAAGCCCGCTCCCACATTTGATCGAGTCGGGCCAAACCCAGCGGTATATTGATATACCGTTTCGATCTAGCCAGCCCCCTCAATAGAATCAGGCGCTGTGCTAGCATGCCCCGCTCGAACACGGCCCGCTGGCCGTCCATAAGATCGTTTTTCCGTGAGTAACCATGGTCGACAAACTGACGCATCTGAAACAGCTGGAGGCGGAAAGCATCCACATCATCCGCGAGGTCGCCGCCGAGTTCGATAACCCGGTGATGCTCTACTCGATCGGTAAAGACTCCGCCGTGATGCTGCACCTGGCACGCAAGGCCTTTTTTCCGGGCAAGCTGCCGTTTCCGGTGATGCACGTCGACACCCGCTGGAAATTCCAGGAAATGTACAAGTTCCGCGACAAGATGGTCGAAGAGCTTGGTCTTGAGTTGATCACTCACGTCAACCCGGACGGTGTGGCGCAGGGCATCAACCCGTTCACCCACGGCAGCGCCAAGCACACCGACATCATGAAGACCGAGGGCCTGAAACAGGCGCTCGACAAGTATGGTTTCGACGCTGCATTCGGCGGTGCCCGTCGCGATGAAGAGAAATCCCGTGCCAAAGAGCGCGTGTACTCGTTCCGCGACAGCAAGCACCGCTGGGACCCGAAAAACCAGCGCCCGGAGCTGTGGAACGTCTACAACGGCAATGTCAACAAAGGCGAGTCGATCCGTGTGTTCCCGCTGTCCAACTGGACCGAGCTGGATATCTGGCAGTACATCTACCTGGAAGGCATCCCGATCGTCCCGCTGTACTTCGCCGCCGAACGCGAAGTGATCGAGAAGAACGGCACGTTGATCATGATCGACGACGACCGCATCCTCGAGCACCTGTCCGACGAAGACAAAGCCCGAATCGTCAAAAAGAAAGTACGTTTCCGTACCCTTGGCTGCTACCCGTTGACGGGCGCGGTGGAGTCCGAAGCCGAGACGCTGACGGACATCATTCAGGAAATGCTCCTGACGCGAACTTCCGAGCGCCAGGGCCGTGTCATCGACCACGATGGTGCAGGCTCGATGGAAGATAAAAAACGTCAAGGCTATTTCTAAGGGGCTGTCATGTCGCATCAATCTGATTTGATCAGCGAGGACATCCTCGCCTACCTGGGCCAGCACGAGCGCAAGGAAATGTTGCGCTTCCTGACCTGTGGCAACGTCGACGACGGCAAGAGCACCCTGATCGGGCGCCTGCTGCACGACTCCAAGATGATCTACGAGGATCACCTGGAAGCCATCACCCGCGATTCGAAGAAATCCGGCACCACCGGTGACGACATCGACCTGGCGTTGCTGGTCGACGGCCTGCAGGCCGAGCGTGAGCAGGGCATCACCATCGACGTTGCCTACCGCTACTTCTCCACCGCCAAGCGCAAATTCATCATCGCCGACACCCCCGGCCATGAGCAGTACACCCGCAACATGGCCACCGGTGCCTCCACCTGTGACCTGGCGATCATCCTGATCGACGCCCGCTACGGCGTGCAGACCCAGACCCGTCGCCACAGCTTCATCGCCTCGTTGCTGGGCATCAAGCACATCGTGGTGGCCGTCAACAAGATGGACATCAATGGCTTTGACCAAAGCGTATTCGAGTCGATCAAGGCTGATTACCTGAAGTTTGCCGACGGTATCGCGTTCAAGCCGAGCACCCTGGCCTTCGTGCCGATGTCGGCCCTCAAGGGCGACAACGTGGTGAACAAGAGCGAGCGTTCGCCCTGGTACACCGGGCAGTCGCTGATGGAGATCCTCGAGACCGTCGAGATCGCCAACGACCGCAACTACACCGACCTGCGTTTCCCGGTGCAGTACGTCAACCGTCCGAACCTGAACTTCCGTGGTTTTGCCGGCACCCTGGCCAGCGGCATCGTGCACAAGGGCGACGAAGTCGTGGTGCTGCCGTCGGGCAAGAGCAGCCGCGTCAAATCCATCGTCACCTTTGAAGGTGAACTGGAAAACGCAGGTCCCGGCCAGGCCGTGACCCTGACCATGGAAGACGAAATCGACATCTCCCGTGGCGACCTGCTGGTGCATGCCGACAACGTGCCGCAAGTGACCGACGCTTTCGACGCCATGCTGGTGTGGATGGCTGAAGAACCGATGCTGCCGGGCAAGAAATATGACATCAAGCGCGCCACCAGCTACGTGCCGGGTTCCATCACCAGCATTGTGCATCGCGTGGATGTGAACACCCTGGAAGAAGGCCCGGCGAGCGCCTTGCAGTTGAACGAGATCGGCCGGGTCAAGGTCAGCCTCGACACGGTCATCGCCCTGGACGGTTACGCGAGCAACCGCACCACCGGTTCGTTCATCGTCATCGACCGTTTGACCAACGGCACCGTGGCTGCGGGCATGATCATCGCGCCGCCGGTGACCCATGGCAGCGCGGCGCAGCACGGCAAACTGGCTCACGTGG
>NZ_JACARK010000715.1:0-2816 GCF_013386655.1 Pseudomonas sp. K5002
CAGCGGGCCGCTGAGGGCCACGACGCCGTGTTCCACCAGGTCGGCATAACCTGGCAGGCCCAGGCCATGGGCCATGGCAAAGCTGTGGGTCATACGGGCGGTGTTCATGGTTTCAGCGACGGCATCGGGCGGCAAAACACCGTGATCGTCGAGGTTGCCGAAGCCGTCAGGCAGCCTGGAAGCCTTGGCGAATGACAGCAGGCGCTGGCCTTCAGTGGCAAGCCAGGCGTGATGGGCAGGTGCGTTCAGCCAACTACTGGCAGGCAGTGGTTGCGTGGTCATGATTAGCCCTTTTTATTATGTGCGGGATGACGGGAGTCTAAACAAGGGCGGCGCGAGGGCAAGTAACGAAGGAGACGGGAAATGTCACCGATTGGTGACATTGATTGTGCCAAGGCCTGCAGGCGTCATGTGTAGTGACGCCTGCAGCACCTCACATCACTGCTGCCCGAGAGGGGTGATCCGGGCCGGCTGGTTGATCTGCTGCTGCAGGTTCTGCACCTGGCTTTGCAAGGCAGTGACGTTACGCGTGGTCTGGATGCGGAACACGTCGAACTCCTTGGTGGACGGACCGTCGGAAGCCGCGGCGCGGTTGTCCAGTTCGCTCTTGAGGACCACAAGGTCCTGCTCCAGGCGGGCGATGGCGGCCGTGGGGTTGCCCTGTTTTTTCAGGGCTGCGACGTCGGCGGAGAGGTCCTTGAACTCGGCGTCCCGGGACTTGAGGGTAGCCACCGCCTCCGTCAGCGCCTGGACCTGGCCCTGCAATTGCGCGTTGGCACTGGACAGCTGGGTCGTGCTGGCGGTCATCTGCTCCAGGCGCTTGTCCAGGTCAGTTGCCTGGCCGGCCACGCCCATCTGCTGCTTGCCCTGCTCCAGCAACTGGGTCTCCAGCTGCTTGATCTGCAGTTTCAGGGCCTCGCTGCCATTATTCACATTGGCTTCGCTGGCCACCACCTTGCCGGAAATATCCTGCAGGCGCCCCGCCGCTTCCTCGCTGATGCGCGCGAAGCTTTCCTGGGTCGCCACCAGTTGCTGGCCCATCAGGGAAATCTGCTGGAAGCTCCACCAGGCAAGGCCGGCGAAGGCGAACAGCAGCGCACCGACCAATGCCCACAGCGGCCCGGTACTGGCGCTCTTGACCTTGACAACCGGCGCAGGCCGGGAGCGCACGGAGGTAGCCGGCGTGGGCTCGAAATCATCGTCGTCCGAGGTGTCGGCCCGCAGGCTGGGAACGTTGTCGAAGTCGTCGTTAGCATCGTTACGCATGAATCAACCTTAAATCCTTTGAGGTGGCATATGGATAGCCAGGCGTCGGAGTATAAACCCCCGACCTGCCGCACTGATCGACCCGGGTTCGCAAATTCGGTTCCCGGTGTGTTGCCGGTTATTTAAGTCCCACGTCCTGGGCCTTCCACCAACTGCAGAACTCGTCGAGGGCCGCCCACAGGCTGACCTTGGGCTGGTAGTCGAGATAATGCCGTGCGCGGGTGATGTCGAGGGTGAAATCTTTGTTCATCACCTGCATGCCCAGCCGTGACAAAGACGGTTCCGGGCGCCCTGGCCACATGGCACAGAAAGCTTCATTGAGCGCCGCAACGCTGTAAGACAAGCCGTAGGACCGATAACGGGTGACCTGAGGCATGTCCATCTGTCGCATCACGTAGTTCACCACATCCCACACCGGCACCGGGGCACCGTTGCTGATGTTGTAGACCTTGCCCAACGCCGAGCCCGTCGCCAGCAAACTGCTGAGCAGGGCTTCATTGAGGTTGTGCACACTGGTGAAATCGACCTTGTTCAGGCCATCGCCGACAATCGCCAGGCGGTTCTTGCGCTGCATCTTCAACAGGCGCGGGAAGATGCTCATGTCGCCGGCCCCCGTGACAAAGCGCGGGCGCAGGGCCAGCACTTCGAGGCCAAACTCCTGGGCGCCAAACACCTTTTGCTCCGCCAGGTATTTGGTGGCTGCATACGGATGCTTGAAACGCTTGGGCACTTGTTCTTCGGTCAAGCCCAGGTGGTCACGGCCGTCGAAGTAGATCGACGGCGAAGACAGATGTACCAGGCGCCCGACCCGCTGCTTGAGGCAGGCCTCCACCACGTTTTCGGTAACCAGCACATTGCCCTGGTGGAAGTCCTGATAACGCCCCCACAGCCCCACGGCCCCGGCGCAATGCACCACGGCCTCGACGTCGCGGCACAGCTCGCGCACCAGGTCCGGATCATTCAAATCACCCTGGATAAACTCGGCGCCGCGCCGTACCAGGTGTTCCACACCTTCGGCCCGCCGCCCGTTGACCCGCACGTCCAGGCCCTGCTCCAGGGCGAAACGCGCAAAGCGCCCGCCAATGAAGCCGCTTGCGCCGGTGACCAGAATTTTCATGACTTACTCCGCATTCTTTCGTTTTTCATCGCTGTTGCCTTGACGCTGGCCATCACTCCAACGGCACCAACCATTGCCCCGTTGTGTGTGCCAGATGATCCGTCAGCAGGCCCAGCAATTGTCCACCACTGCGCCAATGATGCCAGTACAGCGGCACATCGATCGGCTTATCTGGCAATAACTCCACCAACACGCCCTTTTCCAGCTGGTCGCGCACCTGCAGTTCGGGCACCAGGCCCCAGCCCAATCCGGCTTCCGTCAGGCGGATAAAACCTTCGGACGAGGGGCATAAATGGTGTTCGAAACCACCGTCGACGCCCAGGGACGCCAGGTAGCGATGCTGCAGGAAATCATCCGGGCCGAACACCAGCGCCGGCGTGCGGGCCAGTTGATCGGCCCGCACGCCCTCGGGAAAGTGCCGGGCGACAAACGC
>NZ_JACARK010000716.1:0-8812 GCF_013386655.1 Pseudomonas sp. K5002
ATTCCCTGGGTGGCACAACCCTGGCTGCGGCCCTGGGTGGGCAGCACCTTGGCGCGCCGGCAGTGGCCTCGGTGGCGCTGTTTGGCTGCCAGGTCAGTCGCACGCATTGGCCGTTGAAGTTGCCACCGGTGGAGTGGACCGGTCGCCTGCTCTTGAAACGTTTCGGCCAATTGTCCGGCGCTCGGTGGAAACGCGGCCCGGAGGACGAGCCGGCGGGCGTATTGATTGAAGCCATGCGCTGGAATGGGCTGTTCGGCCGCTTTGGCGAAGGTAAGCAGGATTGGTGGAAAGGCCTGGCCGAGGTTGACGTGCCGCTGTTGGCGGTGAGCGCCGCCGGCGATCACCAGGACCCGGACTGGGCCTGTCGCAAGCTCTTTGAGCAGGTCGGCTCCGAGCATCGCCAATACCTGTGCCTGGGGCGCCAGCAAGGGTTCAGCGGGGATTTCGGGCATGTCGAGATGCTCGTCAGCAAGGCCGCCCAGGCTGAAGTGTGGCCGCTGGTGACGCGCTGGTTGAAAAATCCGCTTACACCTTTGCTGGGGGCGCAGGCGCAGGAACTGGCAGCGGTTTGAGCGCGAGGCTCTATCAGGGGCGTTTCGCTTGTTTGCCGTAGAGGCTAAGATATGACGCGTTGGGTGGTTCTGGTCATATTCAGTCGCGCAGTGGGTCTTGCGTTGCTATCCGATGGGCCTGACTATTCGGCCCGGATTAAAGAACCTTCACGGCAAAGCGTTTCCAGATGTAAGTAAACAGTGGGATGTTTGACACCTTCTTTCACCTACAGGAGTTTCTCGATGAACCATTACCTTACCCCCGACCTGTGTGACGCCTATCCGGAGCTGGTGCAGGTGGTTGAGCCGATGTTCAGCAATTTCGGCGGCCGGGACTCCTTTGGTGGCGAGATCGTGACCATCAAGTGCTTTGAAGACAATTCCCTGGTCAAGGAACAAGCCGAACTCAATGGGGCCGGCAAGGTGCTGGTGGTCGATGGTGGGGGTTCCCTGCGCCGCGCGTTGCTGGGCGACATGATCGCCGAGAAAGCCGCGAAAAACGGCTGGGAAGGGCTGGTGATCTACGGCTGCATCCGCGATGTCGACGTAATCGCCCAGACCGACCTGGGCGTGCAGGCCCTGGCCAGCCACCCGATGAAGACTGACAAGCGCGGTATTGGCGATTTGAACGTGGCGGTGACATTCGCCGGCGTGACCTTCCGCCCGGGCGAGTACGTGTACGCCGACAATAACGGTGTGATCGTCTCCCCCAGCCCGCTGAAGATGCCTGAATAAACAGCAGTAGCCGACAGGGGTGAGGATGTTCGAGGAAGAAAACGCGCAGTGGGGGCTGGTGCATGCCCTGGTGCTGGACGGTAAAGGTGGTGCGCGTTCGATTGCCCGGACAGAGCTTGATGAGCTGCAACTGCAGCCTCAGGAAAGCCTGTGGCTGCATTGGGACCGTAGCCATCCCCAGACCCAGACCTGGTTGCGCAAATCCAGCGGCCTCAGCGAATTCGCCTGTGACCTGCTGCTGGAGGAGAACACTCGCCCACGCCTGTTGCCGCTGCCGGATGCCGAACTGCTGCTGTTTTTGCGCGGGGTCAACCTCAATCCCGGCGCCGAACCGGAAGACATGGTCTCGGTGCGGATCTTTGCCTCGGCAGCGCGGGTGATTTCCCTGCGTTTGCGCCCATTGCGCGCCACCGACGAGTTGCTGGTGCAACTGGCAGACGGCAAGGGGCCGAAGACTTCCTCGGAACTGGTCCTGTATATGGCGCAGTACCTGACCAACAAGGTTCAGGATCTGGTCAGCGACTTATCCGAAATCGTCGATATCGAAGAAGAAAAACTGGATGCCGACGAACGGTATACTCCGGAGCACGGCAGCGTTTTGCAGATCCGTCGGCGCGCCGCCGGGCTTAAACGTTTCCTGTCGCCGCAGCGGGATATTTTCGCGCAGTTGACCCGGATCAAATTGCCCTGGTTCTGTGACGACGATGCTGACTACTGGAACGAATTGAACAACAGCCTGACCCGCTACCTGGAAGAGCTTGAGCTGGCCCGGGAGCGCGTGGGGCTTGTGCTGGAGACCGAAGACCGGCGTTTGAGCCTGCGCATGAACCGCACCATGTACCGCTTCGGGATCATCACCGGGATCTTCCTGCCGATGAGTTTCCTGACCGGTTTGCTGGGCATCAATGTAGGCGGAATTCCGTTCTCTTCCAGCCCTTACGGGTTCCTGATTGCTTGCCTGATGATGGTCACGGTGGCGGTCGGGCAATGGTGGTTGTTTCGACGGTTACGTTGGGTTTGAGCTGAATGTGACCTGAACGTGGAAAGAGGTCATGTGACCCGAAGAATTTTACCCTCGTCTTTTAAATCACTTGCGAGAGGTTTTTTATGCACGATCCGTTCGAACAGTCTTTGCGTGACATGCTCAATGCCTCGCCGTCCAACCGGGACGACGATGCTTGCCTGGGTCGCGTCTTGAAAACCGCCAACCGCCAGGTCGGGGCTGGGGATCTGTTCGGTCTGCTTGGCCGCTGGTTGCCGGCGTTGATGATGGCCTTGAACAATGGTTCGGCCCATGTCTCACCGGTTTCCCGTCGTAAACCTCTTGCTCGCACTGCTGATAAGGCTGAATGAATATGGAACTCGATCTCTGGACCCAGAGTCTGGTAACTGCAATGACTGCGTTGTGGACCAAGGTGGCGAATTTCATTCCCAACCTGTTTGGTGCACTGGTGGTGGTACTGCTGGGTTTTGTCGTGGCCAAGCTGCTTGACACCCTGCTTTCCAAGTTGCTGGCTAAGCTGGGTCTTGATCGATTGATGGGTGGCACCGGCCTGACCAAGATTTTGGGGCGTGCCGGGTTGCAAGTGCCGATCTCGACACTGATCGGCAAGATCGTTTATTGGTTTGTTTTGCTGATTTTTCTGGTTTCTGCGGCTGAATCCCTTGGACTTGAGCGAGTTTCAGCTACGCTCGACATGCTGGCGCTGTATTTGCCGAAAGTATTCGGTGGCGCGCTGGTGTTGCTGGTAGGGGTTTTGCTGGCGCAACTGGCCAATGGCCTGGTGCGTGGCGCGGCTGAAGGCGTGGGTCTGGATTATGCCAGCGGCCTGGGGCGAATTGCCCAGGGTCTGGTGATTATCATCAGTATTTCGGTCGCGATCAGCCAGCTGGAGGTCAAGACCGACCTGCTGAACCATGTGATTGTGATTGTTTTGATTACCGTTGGTCTGGCCGTTGCGCTGGCCATGGGGCTGGGAAGCCGGGAAATTGCCGGGCAGATTCTTGCGGGAATCTATGTGCGTGAGCTATATCAGGTTGGGCAACAAGTGCGTGTGGGCGAGGTCGAAGGGCAGATCGAGGAGATCGGCACGGTCAAGACGACAGTGCTGACGGACGATGGCGAACTGGTTTCGCTTTCGAACCGGATCCTGCTGGAACAGCATGTGACTAGCCGCTAACCCGGCGAATCCTGCTAATGTACGCCGCCGCAAACCTGGGTATCCAGGCCATGGCGGACATTGACCTGACTGTCGGCACGACTTGTTTTGAATAAAGCCCAAACGCTGTCCACGCGCTATGACCCCCGTGAGCTCTCTGATGAGGAGTTGGTCGCGCGCGCACACACGGAGCTGTTTCACGTAACACGCGCGTACGAAGAATTGATGCGCAGGTATCAACGCACTCTGTTCAACGTTTGTTCAAGGTATTTAGGGAACGATAGAGATGCGGATGATGTCTGTCAGGAAGTGATGCTCAAGGTGCTATACGGCCTGAAGAACTTCGAGGGAAAATCGAAGTTCAAGACATGGCTCTATAGCATCACGTACAACGAGTGCATCACGCAGTATCGGAAGGAACGGCGAAAGCGTCGCTTGATGGATGCTTTGAGTCTGGACCCCCTTGAGGAAGCGTCTGAGGAAAAGGCGCCTACCCCGGAAGAAAAGGGCGGACTTGATCGCTGGTTGGTGCATGTGAATCCGATTGATCGGGAAATTCTGGTGCTACGATTTGTCGCAGAGCTGGAGTTTCAGGAGATCGCTGACATCATGCATATGGGTTTGAGTGCTACAAAAATGCGTTACAAACGCGCTCTTGATAAATTACGTGAGAAATTTGCGGGCAGCACTGAAACTTAGTGCGTGGCAAATATCTCTTACGTGTAGGCAAGTTCTGTTAGACTTGTCGCCGAGTTGTCCCCCGGTATGTGGGACTGCTTTACAATCACCAGATGGGGATTTAACGGATGAAACTGAAAAACACCTTGGGCTTGGCCATTGGTACTCTTATTGCTGCCACTTCTGTCGGCGCTCTGGCACAAGGCCAAGGCGCAGTTGAAGGCCAGCTGTTTTACAAAAAGCAGTTCAACGATAGCGTCAAACATATCGAAGACGGCTTCAATCCTGGCGCCAGCATCGGTTACTTCCTGACCGACGACGTGTCGATCAACCTGAACTACGACACTACCAACCACACCCGTTCGAACGACGGTACTGGCAACCAGAAGATCAAAGGTGATACCGGCAGCGTTACTGCCCAGTACCACTTCGGTCAAGCTGGCGTCGACTCCCTGCGTCCATACGTAGAGGGCGGTTTCGGCCACCAGAGCCGTACCAACGTTGAAGCTGATGGTCACAAAGGTCGCGATCAATCGACCCTGGCTATCGCTGGCGCTGGTGTGAAGTACTACTTCACCGACAACCTGTTCGCACGTGCTGGTGTTGAAGCTGACTACGCTATCGACAACGGCAAGTGGGACTACTCCGCACTGGTTGGCCTGGGCGTAAACTTCGGCGGCAACGCTGGCAAAACTGCTCCAGCTCCTACCCCAGCACCAGCTCCAGAGCCAACCCCAGAGCCAGAAGCTCCGGTTGCTCAGGTTGTTCGTGTTGAGCTGGACGTGAAGTTCGACTTCGACAAGTCGGTTGTTAAGCCTAACAGCTACGGCGACGTGAAAAACCTCGCTGACTTCATGAAACAGTACCCACAAACCACCACCGTTGTTGAAGGTCACACTGACTCCGTCGGTCCTGACGCTTACAACCAGAAGCTGTCCCAGCGTCGTGCTGACGCTGTTAAGCAAGTCCTGGTCAAAGACGGTATCGCTCCTAACCGTGTAAGCTCGGTTGGTTATGGCAAATCCCGCCCAGTTGCTGACAACGCAACTGAAGCTGGCCGTGCTATCAACCGTCGCGTAGAAGCCTCGGTAGAAGCACAAGCAGCTCAGTAATTACTGAGTTGTAGAAAAAAGCCCGGCTTAGGCCGGGCTTTTTTTCGCCTGCAATTTGCCTCAGGCTGTGGCGCTGGCCAGGGCCGCAAGCGCCTGCGTCGCTTGCGCAACCCGGCCAATCACCAGGATAGCCGGGCTCTTGAGCGCGAATTCGTGCGCATCATCCTGCATCCGGGCGAGGCTGCTGCGGCATTCGCGCTGTTGTGGCAGCGAAGCGTTTTCAATCATCGCCACCGGCATGTCATCGCTCATGCCACCTTCCAGCAATTGCCGGCGGATTTCCCCCAGTTTCGCCACCCCCATATAGATCACCAGCGTCGTGCCGCCCTCGGCCAGGGCCCGCCAATTGAGGCTGCTGTCGTCCTGGGTATGGGCCGTGACCAACGTGACGCCACGGCTGACACCGCGCAACGTCAGCGAGATATCGCAGTTCGTTGCCCCGGCCAGCCCTGCCGTAATGCCGTTGACCAACTCCACTTCCACCCCTTGCTGCCTGAGCCACGCCGCCTCTTCGCCGCCGCGACCAAAAATGCACGGGTCGCCGCCCTTGAGCCGCACCACGCACTTACCCTGCCGGGCATAACGCAACATCAGGCGATGGATAAACGCCTGTGGGGTGGAACGGCAGCCACCGCGTTTGCCCACGGTGATCAGCCGTGCAGCGGGGCAATGCTCCAGCAGCGCCGGGTTGACCAGATCATCGATCAGCACCACATCGGCTTCCCGCAGGGCTCTCACCGCCTTGAGTGTCAGCAGTTCCGGATCGCCGGGGCCTGCGCCCACCAGCCAGACTTTTGCGCTCATATGCTTGCCTCACACTCTGATCGCGATTGGCTGCTTGCCACTCGCCAATAACCGTTTGATTTCCGGCACACAGGAGCCGCATTGCGTGCCGCAGCCCAGTTCCTGCTTCAGCCCGTTCAGGTCCAGGCCCCGGGCAATGCCGGCGCAGACCGCGCTTTCGCTGACGTTCTTGCAGTTGCACAGCGTCTTGTTGCTGCTTGAGCCGCCCCCCGGTGGCGCACTCAATGGCGCCAACAACCAGCGGCGTAACTGCTCATCGGTGCGACCTTCCAGCCACAGGCTTTGCAGCCAGTGGCGAGCCAGGGTTTCGCCAGCCAGGCGGATCGCGGTGATACGGCCTTTTTCAATCTTTACCCGCTTGCCAATGGAGCGCCGCGGGTCGTCGTACGCCATCACGGGGCCGTCGTTGAGGCCCAGCAGTTGGTCGATCTGCTTGAGCAGTTCAAGGGCGGGCGCCTCGTGATGCGCCGCACGAATCAGCAGGGCAGGCCGCTCGCGTCCGGTCAGGCTCAGGCTGACGTAGGCAAAGCCGTCACACAGCGGTCGCAACGCTTCGAAGTGTTGCTGCACATCGCCTTCAATCAGCGCAAACAAGTGCCAGGGCAGCCGCACCGCCTCCAGGCGCACGCCGCTGTGCTTGAGTTCCGGCTGTTTGGACAGCGGGTCGAATGCCGGCTGGGTCAGCGCATTTACGCCGCCTTTAAGAAAACGGTCGCCCCAGTGCATCGGCAGGAAAGCCTGGCCGGGACGCACGCTGTCATCGCTGCCGACGGCCACAATCACGCTGCCGCGCCGGCTTTTCAGGCTGACCAGATCCCCTTCCTTCAAGCGATGGCGACGCAGTTCGTCCGGGTGCAGGCTGAGCACTGCTTCACTGACATGGCCGAACAGCTGCGCAGCGGTGCCGGTGCGGCTCATGCCATGCCATTGGTCCCGCAGGCGGCCGGTGATCAGGGTGAGTGGGAAGCGCGCGTCACGCTGCTCCTTGGCGGCGCGATAAGGGTCGGCGACAAAGTGCGCGCGGCCAGTCTCCGTAGGGAAAAATCCGTCGGTGTACAGCCTTGGTGTTCCGCCCACCGCATCGGCCGGGAATGGCCATTGCTGCGGGCCTATCCGGTCCAGCAGCGCGTGGCTGATACCCGACAGGTCCAGGTCCCGGCCACGGGTCAGCAGCTTGTATTCATCAAAGATCTGCGCCGGTTGCTCAAAGGCAAAAAGCCCCGGTTTTCCGGGACAAAGACGCTGCTCCAGGCGTTGGGCGAAATCCACGGTGATTGCCCAGTCCGGCCGCGCTTCCCCGGGTGGGGCGATGGCTCGGCGAACGTGGGAAATGCGCCGCTCAGAGTTGGTCACTGTGCCTTCCTTCTCGCCCCAGCTCGCGGCTGGCAGCAACAGGTCGGCGTAACGCGCCGTCTCGGTTGTACGAAAGGCTTCCTGTAGCACCACGAACGGACACGCTTCCAGAGCCTGGCGCACGGTGTTCTGGTCGGGCAGGGATTGGGCGGGGTTGGTGCACGCGATCCACAAGGCCTTGATCTTGCCGGCCTGCATCTGTTCAAACAATTCGATGGCGGTCAGCCCGGTGCTGGCCGGCAGTTGGTCGACCCCCCAATACGCGGCTACTTCTGCCCGATGTTCGGGGTTGGCAGCCTCACGATGGCCAGGCAGTAAATTCGACAAACTGCCGGTTTCCCGCCCACCCATGGCATTCGGCTGACCCGTCAGGGAGAAAGGTCCGCAGCCAGGGCGGCCGATGGTGCCGGTCGCCAAATGCAGGTTAATCAAGGCGCTGTTCTTCGCGCTGCCGGCGGTGGACTGATTGAGCCCCATGCACCACAACGACAGAAAACTCGCCGAGGTGCCGACCCATTCCGCACACAGACGCAGTTGCTCGACACTGATCCCGCACAACTGCGTGACCATTTGCGGTGTGTAGTCGTGAACCAGGCGTTTGAGTTCGACCAGGCCGTCGGTATGGGCCTGGATAAAGTCGCGGTCGATCCAGTCTTCCCACAACAGCAAGTGCAGGATCCCATGGAACAATGCGACATCCGTACCCGGCAAAATCGCCAGATGCAGGTCCGCCAAGTCGCAGGTGTCGGTGCGCCGGGGATCAATTACCAGCACTTTCATCTGTGGCCGGCGGGCCTTGGCTTCCTCCAGGCGTCGGAACAACACCGGATGCGCGTAGGCCATATTGCTGCCGACGATCATCACGCAGTCGCTCGACTCCAGGTCCTCGTAGCTGCACGGTGGCGCGTCGGCCCCCAGGCTGCGCTTGTAGCCGACCACCGCCGAAGACATGCACAGCCGCGAGTTGCTGTCGATGTTGTTGGTGCCCACCAGCGCTCGCGCGAGTTTGTTGAAGCTGTAGTAATCCTCGGTCAGCAACTGCCCGGATATATAGAACGCCACGCTGTCCGGCCCGTGTTCAGCGATGCTCTCGGCAAACACGTTCGCCGCGTGCTCCAGGGCGGTATCCCAGTCGGTGCGGCTGCGGGCCAGGCCTTTGCCCAGCCGCAGTTCCGGGTACAACGCGCGGGCCGCGAGGTCTCCGGTGAGGTGCAGGCTGGAGCCCTTGCTGCACAATTTTCCGAAGTTGGCCGGATGACTCGGATCGCCACTGACGCCGAGGATCTGCGAGCCATCATGCTCGATCAGTACGCCGCAACCGACCCCGCAGTAGCAGCAGGTGGACGCGGTGGTCTGGCGGTTCATCAACCGGCGTCCCGCAGCGCCAACATCACCCGGCCGTTTTCCACACGGGCCGGGT
>NZ_JACARK010000072.1:0-16343 GCF_013386655.1 Pseudomonas sp. K5002
CACATTCGACCGAGTTCCACTTCTGGAATGCGAGTAAATGTGGGAGCGGGCTTGCTCGCGAAAGCTATTTCAGCGGCTCAGATACATCCGCGTCGTAAGCAGATACACCGGCAGCCCCGACACTAGAATCAACAATGCCGCATAGGGCGCCGCTGCCGCGAATTCCACATTCGAGGTGTGCGCCCACACGGCAGTTGCCAAGGTATTCAGCCCGGTCGGACTAAGCAGCAACGTCGCCGTCAATTCCTTCATCGCATCCAGGAATACCAGCGCAAACGCCGCCCCCAATGCCGGGAAAATAATCGGCAACGTCACCCGGCAAAACGCACTGAACGACGACGCGCCCAGCGTTCTCGCCGCCTCTTCCAGCTGTGGTGCTGCCTTGTTCAGCGCCGTGCGGATCGGCGCCTGGGCCAGGGGCAAAAACAGCAGCGCATAAGCGATCAGCAACAGCGCCGACGTCTGATACAGCGCCGGCACGTAATGCAGGGCGAAATACACCAGTGTCAGCGCAATCACCAGGCCGGGCAGGGCGTGCAGCAGGTACGGCAGGCGTTCCGCCCACAGTGCGAGCTGGCCCTTGTAGCGCACCACCAGCAAGCCCACCGGCACGGCAAACAACAGGCAAAGCGCGGCGCCACCCAGGGACAGCGCCAACGAAGAAAGCAGCGCCTCGCTGATCTCGGCTATCGGAAATGCCGCCGAACTGCCCACTGCCAGCCAATAACCGAGCATGCCCAGTGGAATGCCGCTGCCGATGATCGCCAGGAGCAGGCAATACAGCTGCCCCAGCGCCGCCCATTTGCCGAGTCGAACCTGTTCGGCATGCCGCGCCGCGCCCTGGCCGGTACGCACGTGCCGGCCCTTGCCGCGCACCCGCAGCTCCAGCCAGAGCAGCGTCAGGCACATCACCAGCAGCACCGCCGAAAGCATCGCCGCATTGGCGTTGCTGAACTCCAGCTCGAATTGCTGGTAGATCGCGGTGGTAAACGTCTGCAAGCCGATGATCGACAAGGCGCCGAACTCCACCAGCATATGCAGGGCAATCAACAGTGCCCCTGCCAGCAGTGACGGCCACAGTAAAGGCAAGGTGATGCGAAAGAACACGCCCCAGCGATTCAGTCCGAGGGTGCGGGCCGATTCTTCCAGGGATGGATCAAGATTGCGCAGGGTTGCCGCCACCGGCAGAAACACCAGCGGGTATTTGGACAGGGTCATCACCAGGATCGCTCCGCCCAACCCTTCAAAGTTGGCGCTTAACGAAACCCAGGTAAAGCTGCTGACAAACGCCGGCACCGCGAACGGCAGGCACAGGATCACTCCCCAGATCCGCCGCCCCGGCAGGTTGCTGCGTTCCAGCAGCCAGGCCAGGGACAAGCCGATCACGCCGCAGGCCACGGTGACGCCGACCATCAGCGCCAGGGTGTTGCGCAGCAACCCGAATACATAGGGCCGCCACAGCAAATGCACCGCTTCGGCCCATCCTGCCTGCCAGGCCTTGAGGCCGACATACGCCAGCGGCAACAGGCTCAGGCCTACCAGCAGCAGGACTGGTAGCAGCAACCAGATCGAAGGGCGTTTGCGTCTCGGCGTAAAACCCCCGCGCAAGGCGGGGGCGGGGAGCGATGGGTTCATCAGTTCAAGCCAACGTCACGTTCCAGTTCCAGGGCTTCTTCGGCGTTGCCCAGGTCGGCAGGGGTGACTTTCGGCGGTTGCAGCTCGCTGAAAGGCTTGAGGCCGCGGTTGGATTCCATGCCCTTGCGCAGCGGGTATTCGGCGGAAGTGTTGGTGATCACCCGCTGGCCTTCTTCGCTGGCCATGAATGCCAGCAGTTGCTGGGCTTCCTTTGGATGCTTGCTGGATTTTAGTGCAGCCGCGGCAGACACGGTGATCAGGCCACCGGCATCGCCGTTGGTGAAGTAGTGCAGCTGCGAATCCAGGTTGGTTTTTTCTTTCTTCAGGGCGAACCAGTAGTAGTTGTTCACCAAGACAGTGGCGACTTCGCCATTTTCCACGGCCTTGAGCGCAACCATGTTGTTGCTGTAGACCTTGCCGAAAGCGCGCAGGCCGGTCAGCCACTCTTCAGCCGCTTCGCGACCGTGCAGCTTGATGATCGCTACGGCTTGTTCCTGGAACGCGCCGCTGGTGGGCACGAAACCGACCTTGCCTTGCCACTCGGGCCCGGCGAAATCCAGTACCGACTTGGGCAGGTCTTTCTCGGCGATCAGCTTCGGGTTGAAGGCCACGACGCGGGTGCGTGCGGTCACGCCCATCCAGGCGCCGTTGGCGGCCACATATTCCTTCGGCAGGACGTCGAGGGTGCTGGCGTCGATGGTTGCCAGCAGGCCTTGCTCGCCGAGTTTATTCAGCGGCGGCGATTCTTCGGTGTAGATCACGTCGGCAGGGGAGCGGTCACCTTCTTCGACGACCTGGCTGGCCAGCTGGTTGCTGCTGCCCTTGCGCACATTGACGTGGATGCCGGTCTTGGCTTCGAAGGCCTTGGCAAGTTCATCGCCGACCTCCTTGTGTTGGCCGTTGTACAAGGTCAGTGCAACCTTGTCGGCAGAATAGGCAGCGGGCGAGAGCAGGGTCAGGCCGAGCAGAGTGATGGTCAGGCCACGCAGAAGGGATGTCTTGAGACGGGTATCGCGGATCATCATCCGGGGTTTTCCTCACTTGAGTGCAACAAATCCTTACAAGGATAAACGATAAAACTTCTCAAGTGCGGACGAGGGGGGGAAATCACCGGTCAGGTTTTCAAACCCCGGAAACGAAAAAACCCGCTTTCGCGGGTTTGATCTGAATTTGGTGCCCAGGAGAAGACTCGAACTTCCACGACCTTGCGATCACCAGCACCTGAAGCTGGCGTGTCTACCAATTTCACCACCTGGGCATTATCAACGCTTGCGCTGTTGATGGAGCGAACTATACGGAGGGCTTTTTGATCTGTAAACCCCTGATTCAAAAATATAAATCAAGATTCTTGTTAAAAATCAAAGGCCTGAAACGCAAAAACCCGCTTTCGCGGGTTTTTGGAGACTCAAGGCATAACCTTGAGTTTGAAATTGGTGCCCAGGAGAAGACTCGAACTTCCACGACCTTGCGATCACCAGCACCTGAAGCTGGCGTGTCTACCAATTTCACCACCTGGGCAGCATCAACAACGTTGCCGTCGTCGATGGCGCGCACTATACGGAGGCTGTTTTGAGCTGTAAAGCCCTGCCATGAAAAAAGTCTGGAATATTTCGCCGACGGTCGCGCAAGGTGCATTCCAAGGGCTACAAAGTGCTTTTACGGGCTTGTTGACACCTGAAATTTCCCGTTTCAATACGCGTATGCCAAACTAACCCGCATATAGACAAGGTGAAAACTCTCTAATGGCCGATTGGCAGTCCCTCGATCCCGAGGCCGCTCGTGAAGCGGAAAAATATGAAAACCCTATTCCTAGCCGCGAACTGATCCTGGCGCACCTCGCCGATCGGGGTTCGCCTGCTAGCCGCGAGCAGCTGGTTGAAGAATTCGGTCTGACCACCGAAGACCAACTCGAGGCCCTGCGTCGTCGCCTGCGCGCCATGGAGCGCGATGCCCAGTTGATCTACACCCGCCGCGGCACCTACGCGCCGGTGGACAAGCTCGACCTGATCCTCGGCCGCATCGCCGGCCACCGTGACGGTTTCGGCTTCCTGATCCCGGACGATGGCAGCGACGACCTGTTCATGAGCCCTGCGCAAATGCGCATGGTGTTCGATGGCGACCGTGCCCTGGCCCGCGTTTCCGGCCTTGACCGTCGCGGTCGCCGTGAAGGCGTGATCGTCGAAGTGGTGTCCCGTGCCCACGAGTCCATCGTCGGCCGTTACTTCGAAGAAGGCGGCATCGGCTTCGTGGTGCCGGATAACCCCAAGGTCCAGCAGGAAGTGCTGATCACTCCGGGGCGCAATGGCGCCGCCAAAGTGGGCCAGTTCGTCGAGGTGAAAATCACCCACTGGCCCACTGCGCGCTTCCAGCCACAGGGCGATATCGTTGAAGTGGTCGGCAACTACATGGCGCCGGGCATGGAGATCGATGTTGCGCTGCGCACCTACGATATCCCTCACGTCTGGCCTGAGGCTGTGCTCAAAGAAGCCGCCAAGCTCAAGCCGGAAGTCGAAGAAAAAGACAAAGAGAAGCGCATCGACCTGCGTCATCTGCCGTTCGTCACCATTGACGGCGAAGATGCCCGCGACTTCGACGATGCGGTCTACTGCGAAGCCAAGCCTGGCAAACTGCGCCTGTTCTCCGGCGGCTGGAAGTTGTTCGTCGCGATTGCCGACGTGTCCAGCTACGTGAAGATCGGTTCGGCCCTGGACAACGAAGCCCAGGTGCGCGGCAACTCGGTGTACTTCCCCGAGCGCGTCATCCCGATGCTGCCTGAGCAGCTGTCCAACGGCCTGTGCTCCCTGAACCCGAAAGTCGACCGTTTGGCCATGGTGTGCGAGATGACCATCTCGAAAACCGGCGAAATGACCGACTACCAGTTCTACGAAGCGGTGATTCACTCCCAGGCGCGCCTGACCTACAACAAGGTCAGCACCATCCTGGAACAGCCGAAAACCAGCGAGGCCAAGGCCCTGCGCGGTGAGTACGGGCATGTCGTGCCGCATCTCAAGCAGCTCTACGCGCTGTACAAGGTGCTGTTGGGCGCTCGTCACGTGCGTGGCGCGATCGACTTTGAAACTCAGGAAACCCGGATTGTCTTCGGTTCCGAGCGCAAGATCGCCGCAATCACCCCGACCACGCGCAACGATGCTCACAAGCTGATCGAGGAATGCATGCTGGCGGCCAACGTGGCCACCGCAGAGTTCCTCAAAAAGCACGAGATTCCTGCGTTGTACCGGGTGCACGACGGCCCGCCGCCGGAGCGTCTGGAGAAGCTGCGCGCGTTCCTCGGTGAGCTCGGCCTGTCCCTGCACAAAGGCAAGGACGGCCCGACGCCGAAGGACTACCAGGCTCTGCTCGCGAGCATCAAGGACCGTCCGGATTACCACGTGATCCAGACCGTCATGCTGCGCTCCCTGAGCCAGGCGGTGTACAGCGCCGATAACCAGGGCCACTTTGGCCTGAATTACGAAGCGTACACCCACTTCACCTCGCCGATTCGTCGTTACCCGGACTTGCTCACGCACCGGGCGATCCGCAGCGTGATCCATTCCAAGCAGAACACCCCGCACGTCAAGCGTGCTGGTGCCATGACCATTCCGAAGGCACGGATCTATCCGTACGACGAAGCGGCCCTGGAACAGTTGGGCGAGCAGTGCTCCATGAGCGAGCGCCGTGCCGACGAAGCCACCCGCGACGTAGTGAACTGGCTCAAGTGCGAGTTCATGAAAGACCGCGTGGGCGAGTCGTTCCCGGGTGTGATCACTGCCGTGACCGGTTTTGGTTTGTTCGTCGAGCTGACCGACATCTACGTCGAGGGCCTGGTGCACGTCACCGCCTTGCCGGGTGACTACTACCACTTCGACCCTGTGCATCACCGCCTGGCGGGCGAGCGCACCGGTCGCAGCTTCCGTCTGGGCGATACCGTTGAAGTGCAGGTCATGCGCGTCGACCTCGACGAGCGCAAGATCGATTTCGGTATGCCTGACAAGCCGGCTGAACCGACTGGCCGTAAAAAACGTGGCAGCGAAACTGCAGCCCCGGCCAGCAAAGGCAAAGGTGCTCCTGCGAAAGCAGCGGTCGCCGAGCCTGCGCCAGCCAAGCCTGCGCGTCGTTCGTCTGCCAAGGACAAGGCCCCCGAAGCCTACCGCCCTAGCGATGCCGCGGCGAAAAACGCCGAGCTGCGCAAGAGCCGCGAGTTGAAGCAGCAGTTGCTCAACGAAGCCAAAAGCGGTGGTAAAGCGGCGTCTGGGGGAAAGTCCCGCGAGGCGGAAAAGCCGTCGAGCAAGCCGAGTAAACACCGTAAAGGCCCGCCAAAAGCGGGTTCGGCCCCCGCGAAAAGCGGCGGGTCGCGCAAACCTAAGGCCAAGTCATGAGTCTGGAAAAAATCTACGGCGTACACGCCGTAGAAGCATTGCTGCGTCACCACCCGAAACGCGTCAAGCAGGTGTGGTTGGCAGAAGGCCGCAGTGAGCCGCGTGTTCAAGCGCTGGTCGAACTGGCCAATCAGAACAAAGTTGCCATCGGCCAGGCCGAGCGGCGCGAGATGGACGTCTGGGTCGAAGGCGTTCACCAGGGCGTGGTAGCCGACGTCAGTCCAAGCCAGGTCTGGGGCGAAGCGATGCTCGACGAGCTGCTCGACCGCACCGAAGGCGCACCGCTGTTGCTGGTGCTCGACGGCGTGACCGATCCGCACAACCTCGGCGCCTGCCTGCGTTCGGCGGATGCTGCCGGTGCGTTGGCGGTGATCGTGCCTAAAGACAAGTCGGCAACCTTGACGCCTGTCGTGCGTAAAGTCGCCTGCGGTGCGGCGGAAGTGATTCCGCTGGTGGCCGTGACCAACCTGGCGCGTACCCTGGAGAAACTCCAGCAGCGCGGCCTGTGGGTCGTGGGTACGGCGGGGGAGGCTGAGGTCAGCATTTATGACCAGGACCTCACCGGCCCGACCATCCTGATCATGGGTGCCGAAGGCAAGGGCATGCGCCGCCTGACCCGCGAGCATTGCGATTACCTGGTGCACCTGCCGATGGCCGGTAGCGTCAGCAGCCTCAACGTTTCAGTCGCAACGGGCGTCTGCCTGTTCGAAGCCCAGCGCCAGCGCGGCGCCAAGGCTAAAGCCAAGAAATAACCAAGTCTGGCGCAGGTCAAAATGTGGGAGGGGGCTTGCTCCCGAATACGGTGTATCAGTCAGTGCATTTGGTGACTGGCACATCGCTTTCGGGAGCAAGCCCCCTCCCACATTTGTTTTTGTGGTGTATGGGGGCTGTTCAAATAATCACCAATCACCTTGCACCCTTTCTCCCCCTTCTCTACAATTGCGCCCCTTGCCTTCATGGCAGGCACGCATGTGCCTCCCTTCGGCAAGATCCATAAGTGTCATTCACTCCTTGTCTGACCGTTTTTGAGCGGCAGGCTACAACCCGTAAGGAGCATTCATGCGTCATTACGAAATCATCTTTTTGGTCCACCCGGATCAAAGCGAGCAAGTCGGCGGCATGGTAGAGCGTTACACCAAGCTGATCGAAGAAGACGGCGGCAAAATCCACCGTCTGGAAGATTGGGGCCGTCGTCAACTGGCCTACGCAATCAACAATGTTCACAAGGCTCACTACGTGATGCTGAACGTTGAGTGCACTGGCAAGGCCCTGGCCGAGCTGGAAGACAACTTCCGCTACAACGATGCAGTGATCCGTAACCTGGTCATCCGTCGCGAAGAAGCCGTTACCGGCCAATCCGAGATGCTCAAGGCTGAAGAAAACCGCAGTGAGCGCCGTGAGCGTCGCGACCGTCCTGAGCACGAAGGCGCTGAAAGCGCTGATAGTGATGACAGCGACAACAGCGATAACGCTGACGAGTAATCCACGGACCTTTTAAGGAGCCTATCAAATGGCACGTTTCTTCCGTCGTCGTAAATTCTGCCGCTTCACCGCTGAAGACGTGAAGGAGATCGATTACAAAGATCTCAACACTCTGAAAGCCTACGTATCCGAGACCGGCAAAATTGTTCCAAGCCGCATCACCGGTACCAAAGCTCGTTATCAGCGTCAGCTGGCCACCGCTATCAAGCGCGCCCGCTTCCTGGCCCTGCTGGCCTACACCGACAGCCACGGCCGCTGAGACCGGGCAGTCGACAAGTAGTAAGGGATTGAATGCATGCGCGCCTTAGCTGAGTTCATCATGCGCGGTCGTGTGCAGGCCACTCTGGTAGTGGCTGGATGTGCAGCATTGCCGTTGTTGTATTGGTTGGGTGCTGCCGCGGGTTGCCTTGTGCTTCTGCGGCGCGGTTTGAAGGACGCCCTTGGCGTTCTTGCCCTGGGAATACTGCCGGCCTTGGTCTGGTGGTTGAAATTCGATGATCCACGGGTACTTCTGGTACTGCTCGGTTCATCGACCCTTGCGTTGGTTTTGCGCGCAAGTGAGTCCTGGGTCCGTACGCTGCTGGTCAGCGTGGCATTGGGGTTGGTGTATTCACTGGCGCTTGGCGCGGCTTTCCGCCCGCAAATCGAGGCGCTGGCGCAGGAGATCATCAAGATCCTGCCGCTGGCCCTCGGGGATCTCTACCAGCAGTTATCGGTAGAGGAGCGAGCGCGCTTTGCGTCAGTGGTTGCACCGATGCTTACCGGCCTGATAGCGGCACTGTTGCAGATTGTCAGCTTGCTGAGCCTGATTCTTGGGCGTTACTGGCAGGCGTTGTTGTATAACCCGGGTGGTTTTGGTCGCGAGTTTCGCAGTATCAGAATCCCCGCTGGACCGGCGATGTTGCTGCTGGCGTTCATGGTGGTCGGGCCGACTTTTGGCCTGGCGCTGTTGGTGCCGTTGTGCAGCGTACCGCTGGTATTTGCCGGCCTGTCCCTGATTCATGGGCTGGTGGCGCAAAAGCGACTGGGCAGATTCTGGCTGGTGGGGTTGTACGTGACGCTGTTGCTGTTCATGCAGCTGATCTATCCGTTACTCGTGGTCTTGGCCATTGTCGACGGCCTGATTGATTTTCGCGGTCGTCTGGCGCCGAAAGACGCCGATAACGCGAACGGTGAAGGTTAAAAGTTAGAGGATTTTCACATGCAACTGATCCTTCTGGAAAAAGTCGCCAACCTGGGCAACCTGGGCGACAAAGTGAACGTTAAGGCCGGCTACGGTCGTAACTACCTGCTGCCATACGGCAAAGCCACCGCTGCAACCGCTGCCAACCTGGCTGCGTTTGAAGAGCGTCGTGCTGAGCTGGAAAAAGCAGCAGCAGACAAAAAAGCTTCGGCCGAAACTCGCGCTGCCCAACTGGCTGAGCTGGAAGTGACTATCACTGCCACCGCCGGTGACGAAGGCAAGCTGTTCGGTTCGATCGGCACCCACGACATCGCTGATGCACTGACCGCCTCCGGCGTTGAAGTGCAGAAGAGCGAAGTTCGTCTGCCGAACGGCACCATCCGCAACGTTGGCGAATTCGATGTAGCCGTGCACCTGCACGCTGAAGTCGAAGCAACCGTACGCGTTGTTGTGGTAGCAGCTTAAGCAACACCTAACTGACTGGCACCTCGCGTGCCAGGCAGTTAACATCGGGCACGATCCTGTTCACAGGTCGTGCCTTTTGTTTTTCTGTAGCCCCAGATTCTCCAACTATTCCAAGTGGCCATGAACGATATCTCCGCTCCTGAGCAATATGACCTGCAAACCGCTGCCCTGAAGGTGCCGCCGCATTCCATCGAGGCCGAACAGGCCGTGCTCGGTGGCTTGATGCTGGACAACAACGCCTGGGAACGCGTGCTGGATCAAGTCTCGGACGGCGATTTCTACCGTCATGACCACCGCCTGATCTTCCGCGCCATTGCCAAGCTGGCCGACCAGAACTCACCGATCGACGTGGTGACCCTGGCCGAGCAGTTGGACAAGGAAGGCCAGACGTCCCAAGTGGGCGGCCTGGGTTACCTGGGCGAGCTGGCGAAAAACACGCCATCGGTCGCCAACATCAAGGCGTATGCGCAGATCGTCCGTGCGCGGGCCACGTTGCGCCAGTTGATCGGCATCGCCACCGAGATCGCCGACAGCGCGTTCAACCCGGAAGGCCGCACTGCCGAAGAGATTCTCGACGAAGCCGAACGGCAGATCTTCCAGATCGCCGAGGCCCGGCCTAAAACCGGCGGCCCGGTCAGCGTCAACGACTTGCTGACCAAGGCCATCGACCGTATCGACACCTTGTTCAACACCGACAACGCCATCACCGGCCTGTCCACCGGCTACACCGACCTCGACGGCATGACCAGCGGCCTGCAGCCAGCCGACTTGATCATCGTCGCCGGCCGTCCGTCCATGGGTAAAACCACCTTCGCCATGAACCTGGTGGAAAACGCCGTGTTGCGCAGCGACAAGGCCGTACTGGTTTATTCCCTGGAGATGCCAGGCGAATCGCTGATCATGCGTATGTTGTCGTCCCTGGGCCGCATCGACCAGACCAAGGTGCGTGCCGGTCGCCTGGAAGACGACGATTGGCCGCGCCTGACCTCGGCGGTCAACCTGCTCAACGATCGCAAGCTGTTTATCGATGACACCGCGGGCATCAGCCCGTCGGAAATGCGCGCGCGTACCCGACGCCTGGTGCGTGAGCACGGCGACATCGCCCTGATCATGATCGACTACCTGCAGTTGATGCAGATCCCGGGCTCCAGCGGTGACAGCCGGACCAACGAGATTTCCGAGATTTCCCGCTCGTTGAAAGCCCTGGCCAAGGAATTCAACTGCCCGGTGGTTGCCCTGTCGCAGCTCAACCGATCTCTTGAGCAGCGTCCGAACAAACGCCCGATCAACTCCGACTTGCGGGAATCCGGAGCGATCGAGCAGGATGCTGACGTGATCATGTTCGTATACCGGGACGAGGTGTATCACCCGGAGACCGAGCATAAAGGCATCGCTGAAATCATTATCGGTAAACAGCGTAACGGGCCAATCGGCACCACGCGCCTGGCCTTCATCGGTAAATACACCCGCTTCGAGAACCTGGCGCCGGGCAGCTATAACTTCGAAGACGAGTAAAAGCGCTGCCCGCCAATTCCGACTGCAAAGGTCGGAATTGGTCAAATTTTGTGCTATATTCCGCGCCCGCGATTTTTCATCTCAACACCGGTCACCGTCATGCAAACAGCCAAGCCGTTATTTGACTATCCCAAGTACTGGGCCGAATGTTTCGGTCCTGCGCCATTCCTGCCGATGAGCAGGGAGGAGATGGATCAGCTTGGCTGGGATTCATGCGACATCATCATCGTCACCGGTGACGCGTACGTGGACCATCCGTCGTTCGGCATGGCAATCATCGGCCGGCTGCTGGAGTCCCAGGGCTTTCGCGTCGGGATCATTGCCCAGCCCAACTGGCAGTCCAAAGACGACTTCATGAAGCTCGGCGAGCCGAACCTGTTCTTCGGCGTCGCGGCCGGCAACATGGACTCGATGATCAACCGCTACACCGCCGACAAGAAAATCCGCTCCGATGACGCCTACACCCCAGGCGGCATGGCCGGCAAACGTCCGGACCGCGCGAGCCTGGTCTACAGCCAGCGCTGCAAGGAAGCCTACAAGCACGTGCCGATCGTGCTCGGCGGCATCGAAGCCTCCCTGCGCCGCATCGCCCACTACGACTACTGGCAGGACCGTGTACGCAACTCGATCCTGATCGACGCCTGCGCCGATATCCTGCTGTACGGCAACGCCGAGCGGGCCATCGTCGAAGTCGCCCAGCGCCTGTCGTGGGGCCACAAGATCGAAGACATCACCGACGTGCGCGGCACCGCGTTCATTCGCCGTGACACGCCCGAAGGCTGGTACGAGGTGGACTCCACCCGTATCGACCGTCCGGGCAAGATCGACAAGATCATCAACCCGTACGTGAACACCCAGGACACCCAGGCCTGCGCCATCGAGCAGGAAAAGGGCCCGGTGGAAGACCCGGAAGAGGCCAAGGTGGTACAGATCCTGGCCAGCCCACGCATGACCCGTGACAAGACCGTGATCCGTCTGCCGTCCGTGGAAAAAGTCCGTGGCGACTCGGTGCTGTATGCCCACGCCAACCGCGTGCTCCACCTGGAAACCAACCCGGGCAACGCCCGCGCGCTGGTACAGAAGCACGGCGAAGTGGATGTGTGGTTCAACCCGCCGCCCATTCCCATGACTACCGAAGAAATGGACTACGTGTTCGGCATGCCTTACGCCCGTGTTCCACACCCGGCGTACGGCAAGGAAAAGATCCCGGCCTACGACATGATCCGCTTCTCGGTGAACATCATGCGTGGCTGCTTCGGCGGCTGCACCTTCTGCTCGATCACCGAGCACGAAGGCCGGATCATCCAGAACCGTTCCGAAGAGTCGATCATTCGCGAAATCGAAGAGATCCGCGACAAGGTGCCAGGCTTCACCGGCGTCATTTCCGACCTCGGCGGCCCGACCGCGAACATGTACCGCATTGCCTGCAAGAGCCCGGAAATCGAATCCGCGTGCCGCAAGCCATCCTGCGTGTTCCCGGGCATCTGCCCGAACCTGAACACCGACCACTCGTCGTTGATCCAGCTGTACCGCAGCGCCCGTGCGTTGCCGGGTGTGAAGAAGATCCTGATCGCTTCCGGCCTGCGCTACGACCTCGCGGTCGAGTCGCCGGAGTATGTGAAGGAGCTGGTGACCCACCACGTCGGTGGTTACCTGAAGATCGCCCCGGAACACACCGAGGAAGGTCCGCTCAACCAGATGATGAAACCGGGCATCGGCAGCTATGACAAGTTCAAGCGCATGTTCGAGAAGTACACCAAGGAAGCGGGCAAGGAGCAGTACCTGATTCCTTACTTCATCGCCGCCCACCCGGGCACCACCGATGAAGACATGATGAACCTGGCCCTGTGGCTCAAGGGCAACGGCTTCCGCGCCGACCAGGTGCAGGCGTTCTACCCGTCGCCAATGGCCACCGCCACGGCGATGTACCACTCGGGCAAGAACCCGCTGCGCAAGGTCACCTACAAGAGCGACGCGGTGACCATCGTCAAGAGCGAAGAACAGCGCCGCCTGCACAAGGCCTTCCTGCGCTACCACGACCCGAAGGGCTGGCCGATGCTGCGTGAAGCATTGACTCGCATGGGCCGTGCAGACCTGATCGGGCCGGGCAAGGAGCAACTGATCCCGTTGCACCAACCGTCCACCGACAGCTACCAGAGCGCCCGTCGCAAAAACTCGACGCCGGCTGGCAGCCACAAGGTTGCGAAGGAAACCACCACCAGGATCCTCACCCAGCATACCGGCTTGCCGCCCCGTGGCAGTGACGGCAGCAACCCTTGGGACAAGCGCGAGCAAGCCAAGGCCGCGGCCATGGCGCGCAACAAGCAGGCCGCCAAGGAGCGCACCGACGCCGCCAAGGGCAAAGGCAAGAAGCCAGCCCGCAAGCCGGTCGTGCCGCGTTGATCGCAGCCTGAAACGCAAAAACGCCAGCCTCGTGCTGGCGTTTTGCTTTCTAGCGGGTGGGTAGCCTGTTTGTTAAGGTGACGCCCATTCGAGCGCCATCGCAGGCAAGCCAGCTCCCACATGTGACCGGGTTTCAGCATGAGAATGCGGTCGAATGTGGGAGCGGGCTTGCTCGCGAAAGCGCCAGTTCAGACACCACCCATTTCAAGGAAGAACACCCCCATGAGCAGCCCCCTGCTTGGCATCGGCATGGACTCCAACCGCTCCCAGTTCATGGCCCGCCAGCGCATCGAAAGCCAGATCAACCTGCCACGCCTGTTTGCCGCCATCGACGCCGACCCCGGCATTGTGGGGGCGGGTGTGGTGTATATCGATGCCGACTTCAACGTCGTCACCCTGCGCGAATTCCAACCCATCTGCAGCATTGCGCCCAAACGCGTGATCCTGCGGGAAGCGCAGCGGTACATAGCGCCGGCGCAGTTCGCCCAGCAGGTGCAAGACAATCCCCGTGAATCGCGGCTGGTGGGTGAAGCGATCAACACCACGCTGTCGTGTGCCGGTGCAGTCATCGGCTGGGTAGTGGTGCTCAGCGGCTCTGTCGCGATACCGTTTTCGGCGGGTGCCAGTACGGTGGTCGCAGCCCTCGGCTACACCGCTGCGGCAGCCAGTACCGTTCAGTGTTTTGCCGGTGGCTACCGGACCGTCAACGAAATAAGAAATCCGTCGCGCAACGACGAGCTCGACGGCGAGGAATGGTATCAATACACGATGATCGCGTTGGACGCCGCATCGTTGGTCGGAGTCGGTGCATCGTCACTCACCACCCTCAAGCTGGTCCGGCTGAATAGGGCGACCACCGGCAAAAGTGTTCGGGAGGTACTGAAAGGCTTGAATCGACAAGAGCGCGCCAAACTGACCAAGGAGTTGCTGAGCATTAACGACCCTCGCTTGAGCTCGAAGATGCTCAAGTTGCGACAGTTGTCAGGTGAGCTGCCCAAGCGCTTCACGCCCACACAGGTCAAGCACGCAACGGTCACGCAAATACAGGATGCGTTGGGCGCCTCGATTGGCTTCACGGGCAGTGCGCTTTCCGGGAATGTCCGAACCATTGCCGTCGGTCTATACGAGGAGATTGAGCAATGAACCAAGCACCGAGCATTCGTGCCTTTCTATCCCGGTACTTTCCGGTTTTCATGGGGGCGATATTTGCGGCGGTATTTTCCCTGGTCTTCGCAGTGCCTTTGTTTTTTGACAGCTATTTCCGGGACCTTCCCCTGGCGGATAACGCCAAGTACTCCTTTCTCGGCGGAATCGCTCTGACGTTGGTCATTGTGCACTGCAACTTCATGATCGCCCGCGGACGCCCGCAATGGGTGTGGCCGCTGGTGGTGTTGCTGGGGCTTTGTCTTGTGTGTGTGCTGCCCACGATCGAGTACCGACCGCATCCATTTATTTATGGCATGAGCGTGCTGTTGCCGTTGCTGGCGCTGCTGGTGCTTAACAGCAAGCGCCACCGCGAAATGCGCCAGAAACTGGTCGAAGTGCGCCACCTGCGCGAAGCCGTGATCGCCAGGCACAAAGCCCGTTGACTGGGTAGATTCACCACCCACCCTCACACTCCCGCCACAAATATGTGCAACCCTCGCACCACGACGGCAGCCATCGCGCCGTTTTGGTGCTGTACTGCACCGGGTCCCACGATAAAGCGCAATGACCACTGCTCTGGCATAAGTCTTGCGCGCTTTGTTTCCATGCCCTGGCTCGCAGGAGGCCGCCGTGTCGATTCATGTCGCGTTGCACCACGTTACGCATTACCGCTACGATCGCGCGGTCGAACTCGGCCCACAGATTGTTCGTCTGCGTCCGGCGGCCCATAGCCGCACGCGGATTCTTTCCTACGCGCTGAAGGTGCTGCCGGAACAGCACTTCATCAATTGGCAGCAAGATCCCCAGGGCAATTACCTGGCGCGTCTGGTGTTCCCGGAAAAAACTGACGAGCTGCGCATCGAAGTCGACCTGGTCGCGGAGATGGCGGTATTCAATCCGTTCGATTTCTTTCTGGAACCCTACGCCGAAAAAATCCCTTTCAGCTACGCCGCCGATGAGCAGCGCGAGCTGGCGCCGTACCTCGAAACATTGCCGCTGACCCCGAGATTCGCCGCGTATCTGGCGGGTATCGACCGCACGCCGTTGCCGGCGGTGGATTTCCTGGTGGGCCTGAATCAGCGCCTGGCCGCCGATATCGGCTACCTGATCCGCATGGAACCGGGCGTACAGACCCCGGAGTTCACCCTGGAAAACGCCTCCGGTTCCTGCCGGGATTCGGCGTGGTTGCTGGTGCAACTGCTGCGCAACCTTGGGTTGGCGGCACGATTTGTGTCGGGCTATCTGATCCAGCTGACCGCCGACGTCAAAGCCCTCGACGGCCCGTCCGGCACCGAGGTGGATTTCACCGACCTGCACGCCTGGTGCGAAGTGTATTTGCCCGGCGCCGGCTGGATCGGCCTCGATGCCACCTCCGGTTTGTTCGCCGGTGAAGGTCATATCCCGTTGGCCTGTAGTCCTGATCCTTCTTCCGCGGCGCCCATCAGCGGCCTGGTGGAACCCTGCGAGTGCGAATTTACCCACGAGATGTCCGTGGAACGGATTTGGGAAGCGCCCAGGGTTACCAAGCCCTACACCGAAGAGCAGTGGCTGGCGATCCAGGCCCTGGGCCGGCAGATCGACGGTGACCTGCACAAGGACGACGTACGCCTGACCATGGGCGGCGAACCCACCTTCGTTTCCATCGACGACCCCGACGGGGCGGAATGGAACACCGCCGCCCTGGGCCCGGACAAACGCCGGCTGTCCGCCGAGCTGTTCCAGCGCATGCGCAAGCACTACGCACCCAAGGGCCTGGTGCATTTCGGCCAGGGCAAGTGGTACCCCGGCGAGCAACTGCCGCGCTGGTCTCTCAACTGCTACTGGCGCCGCGACGGCGTGCCGATCTGGCACAACAGCGCGCTGATCGCCGATGAGCAGCAAAGCTACGGTGCCGATGGCGTGATGGCCGGGCGTTTTCTGGCCAGCGTTGCCGAGCGCCTGAAACTGCCCGCGCAGTTTGTATTCCCGGCCTACGAAGACAATTTCTATTACCTGTGGCGCGAAGGCGCCTTGCCGCAAAACGTCAGCGCCGAAGATCCGCGCCTGGAGGACAAGCTTGAGCGCGAGCGCCTGCGCAAGGTCTTCAGCCAGGGCCTGGATAAAGTCATCGGCCAGGTGCTGCCGCTGGCGCGCACGGC
>NZ_JACARK010000717.1:0-5115 GCF_013386655.1 Pseudomonas sp. K5002
CCAACCTCTACTTCCCCGCGCCCCTGGGCCTGTTTGGCGACATCGTCGGCGGCCCGGTCAGCCCGGTGATGGGCCCCGGCGTACTGGACCTGCCGGTCAGCGTGGGCAAATGGAAAGGCTGGCTCGCCAGGTCCTGGCTCAGCCACACCCATTACTGGAGCGAACGCGGCGGCGCCAAGGGCTACCTGAATAAACTGACCACCGATGACGCGGCAATTACCCAAGGCGAACGTCCGTCGGCGACTGAAGCGTTGCGTTGGGCGATTGATCTCAAGGGTGTGCGGCGTTTTCGCCAGGCGGGCGTCAGAGACTTAGTGGCTGAACCCGAGGCCTAGCCCGAAAAGCCACCGTCCTCCAGGAACGCCCGCTCCTCCTCTGTCGTGACCCTGGCCAACACCTCATTACGATGAGGAAAGCGCCCGAACCGCTCGATGATGCGGGCGTGCTCCTTGGCCCAGCGGTAGGTATTGGCATCAAGGTCCTTGTTCAGGGCCACCGACAGCTGTTGATCCCCGGGATCTTCAGAATGCTCGAAGGGCAAATAACAAAACGCCCGCAACGGGGTTTCGATCGACTTGTCCATCCCCGCCTCGACCATCTGCCGCGCGTACAAACGCGCAAGCGGGTCGGTGGCGAACATATGCGCCGTGCCACGGAAGGTATTGCGCGGGAACTGGTCCAGCAGCAACAGCAACGCCAGCGCGCCTTCCGGCGTTTGCATCCAGCTCTCCAGTTCGCGCCGGGCCGCCTGCAAATGCGTGGTGTAGAAAGCCTCGCGAAAACGCCGGTCAAACCCTTCATCCTTGGCAAACCAGAGCTTGGGCCCCGCCTGTTTCCAGAACTCAATAACCGCCATTGCTGCATTTTCGATCGTCGTCACAATCCTCTCCTCACTCACTCCACAAATTTCATCATCACTCTAAACAAAATCTATAAAGTTTCGGAACGTGTCTGAATGTTTCCACCGCACACAGGTAGTGTTGATGATCCTACGCCTTGCCCAGATTTTCAGTGACTCCAGCACCCAGGTTCGCGCCAAGCTGTTTGGCATCTACGGGTTGTTGATCGGCATTAACGTGTTCGCCTGGATCTGGGCGCTGGTGGCGTTCCATGAGCACCCGGTGTTGCTCGGCACCGCGCTCCTGGCCTACGGTTTCGGGCTGCGGCATGCGGTGGATGCCGACCATATCGCCGCCATCGACAACGTGACCCGCAAGCTGATGCAGGAAAAGAAACGTCCGGTGGCGGTGGGCTTCTTTTTCTCCCTGGGACATTCTTCGGTGGTGGTCCTGGCATCCATTGGCGTCGCGTTTGCGGCCTCGGTGATGCAGGCGCGGTTTGAAGGGTTCAAGGCAATCGGCGGGGTGATCGGCACGTCGGTCTCGGCCTCGTTTCTGTTGGTCATCGCCTTGATGAACCTGGTGATCCTGCACGCGATCTACAAGGCCTGGCGCCATGTGCGCCAGGGCGGTGCGTATGTGGAGGACGACTTCGACCTGCTGCTGGCGGACCGGGGTTTCATGGCGCGGATTTTCCGCCCGGTGTTTCGCCTGATCAGCCGCAGCTGGCATATGTACCCGTTGGGTTTCCTGTTCGGCCTGGGCTTTGATACGGCCACCGAGATCGGCCTGTTGGGGATTTCTGCGACCCAGGCCTCTCAAGGGCTGTCGCCGTGGGCGATCATGGTGTTCCCGCTGCTGTTCAGCGCCGGCATGTCCCTGGTGGACACGCTGGACGGCCACCTGATGCTGGGGGCATACGGCTGGGCGTACATGAAGCCGATCCGCAAGATCTACTACAACATGACCATCACCCTGGTATCGGTGGTGGTTGCGGTGGTGATCGGCAGTATCGAGGCGTTGGGGTTGATGGGTGACCAGTTGGACCTGAAGGGATCGTTCTGGAGTTTTATCGGCTCGCTGAACGACAGTTTCGGGATGCTGGGCTACATGATCATCGGGATCTTCGTGGCCAGTTGGGCGATCTCGGTGATGCTGTATCGCCTCAAGGGCTTTGACCGGATTGAGGTGAATGCGGGTTGACCTTTTGGCTGTGCCGCCTGTTGTAGCTGGAGGTGTGGTGAAGGGATTTTTTTGTGGCGAGGGGGCTTGTCCCCCGTTGGAGTGCGAAGCGCTCCCGGCTTTTTTGGGGCTGCTGCGCAGCCCAACGGGGGACAAGCCCCCTCGCCACAAAGGCTCCCTCGCCACGGGTTGTTCATCACCTGATAGGTTTTCCCAGGCTCAGAAATCCACCGTCGCCGACAATTTCACTGTCCGCGGCTCACCCTGGGTCAGGTAGTTATTGGCCGTCGACGCCGACGACCAGTACGCCTTGTTCGCTACGTTTTCGACGTTGGCGCGCAGGGTGATGTATTTGTCATCCGCTTTGAAGCCATAACGCGCCCCCAGGTCGACGCGGGTCCAGGCCGGGATACTCAGGCTGTTGGCGGCGTTGACGTATTCGCCACCGGTGCGCAGCATCCGTGCGCTGACCGCCGCACCCTGGATGCCCGGCACATCCCAATCCGCACCGATGTTGTACTGGAAGCGCGGCACACCCGCGGCGCGGTTGCCGTCGGTGGCGCCGTTGGAAGTGCTCTTCTGTTCGGTGTCCATCCAGGTGGCACCGGCCAGCAGGCGCAGGCCGTCGATGGGCTCGCCGAACACGTTGAGTTCCACGCCTTTGTTGATCTGTTCACCGTCGACAGTGAAGGTATCGAACTTCTGGCCCGGGAACCGGGTGGTCGCGTTGTTCGGCTGTTCGATGCGGTACACACCCAGCGTGGCGCCATAGTTTTCCCAGTCCAGCTTCACCCCGGCTTCCGTCTGCTTGCTGCGCTTGGGCGGGAAGACTTCGCCGGGGTTGGTCACGTTCGTGAGTGGCGCCGTCGGGCCCTGGGCCAGGCCTTCGATACGGTTGGCGTAGAACGACACGTGCTCCCATGGCTTGATTACCAGCCCATAGACCGGTGTGGTGATGGACTCGGAGTACGGTGTACCCCGTGCCCCCGTGGCCGTGTTCCAACTGTCCACCTCGATGGTCTGGCGCCGCACGCCCAGGGTCAACAGCACCCGATCATCCAAAAAGCCCAGGGTGTCGGACACCGCCGCACTCTTGATGCGGTTCTTGCCGACAACCCGCGGGTCGTGAATATCACTGCCGAAATAGGTGTTGGTAGGTCGCGGCGTTTGCGTCGGGTCGTACAGGTTGCCGGGCTGGCGGTTGGCTTGCAGGATCGCCTCGTAGGACGAGCGCTGCTCGCCCCAGATCCCCGACAGCCCGAAGTTCATCTGATGGGTCACCGGCCCCGTCGCAAAGTGCCCGTTCAAGCCGGCCATGGCGCTTTTGTTGTCTTCGTCATGGGGTGAATAGAGGAAGCCCACCTTGGCGCTGCCATCGTTGGCGACATACAGCGACGAATACTGGCCGTTCTCCCGAGTGTGCTTGGCGCCACCTGCCGCGTAGGCCGTCCAGTTATCGTTCAAGTCATATTCGGCGTTGACCATGCCGTAGGTGTCTTCCAGCTGCGACCAGCTCCAGTCCTGGGCGTAGTTGTTCTTGGCCGACGGCGGGCTGGGCACTTTGGTGCCGGTCAGGTAGACCACCGAGCGGCCGTTATTGATGCGTTCTTTCTGGTAGCCAAAGTCGGTGGAGACCCGCAAGCGCTCGCCGCGATAATCCAGGGCAACGGCGATCAACTGCGAGCTTTTGTTTTCGTCATCCACAGCGGTTTCGCCGCCGTGCCGCGCCAGGTTGACCCGGGCGCCAAAGCGGTTGTCTTCGCCAAAGCGTTGGCCAAGGTCGATGTGGCCGCCGGCCTGGCTGTCGCTGGCGTAATCGAGGGTGACGCTGCGGGTGGGCGTGTCTTCAGCGCGCTTGGGCACCAGGTTGACGCTGCCGCCGATCCCGCTGCCCGAGGGCGACACGCCGTTGACGAAGGCATTCGGGCCCTTGAACAACTCCACCCGTTCCAGGGCTTCGGTAGTGATGATCTGCCGGGGCAGCACGCCGTACAGGCCATTGAATGCGATGTCATCGGTGCTCAGCGGCAGCCCGCGAATGGTGAACACCTGGGAGAAGTTGCCAAACCCGGACGACTGGCGCACCGACGCGTCGTTGAGCAATACGTCGCCGACGGTTCGCGCTTGTTGGTCGGCGATGGTTTTCGAGGTGTAGCTGACCACGCTGAATGGTACGTCGTTGATGGACCGATTGCCTAACACGCCCAGGCGTGCAGAACGTGCCACCTGGCCACCGGCATACGTGTCTGCCTGCGCCCCGCTCGCTTCACCGCTGATGGTGGTGGCGCCCAACTCCAACGCACCGCCGCTGGCCTGGGGCACCACGGTATAACCGTTGGTGCCGGTGCCTTGCAGGGTGTAGCCGCTGCCTTGCAGCAACTGGGCAAAACCCGATTGTGCGCTGTAGCTGCCTTGCAGCCCCGGGCTTTGTTGATCGTTGAGCAACGTGGAATCGAACGACAACGGCACCCCGGACAACGCCGCAAACTGCGCCAGCACATTCCCCAGCGGCCCCGCCGCGATGTTATAGCTGCGCGCCGCACTGCTTGGCGCAGCATCTTCTGCCTGGGCGTTCTGCAGCGGTGCGACGGCGGCAAGGGCGACCGCCAGGCTCAGAGCCTTCAACGGACGGGGGCAGTACGGGAGCGGTCTGGCGGTCATGGGCATTCCTGTCGGCGCGGAGCAATGTTGAGGGTTCTCCCCTACACCGGGCGACAACGAAAAAGGTATCAGCGAAAGTTGAAAAAGATCAGCGCGGCTCGACCGTCACCCAATACCCCGTCAGGCTGCTGACCTTGACCGGCAAGGTTTCCTGCAACAGGTGCAGGCTGGCATCGGTGTCGCGCAGGGGAAACGCACCCGACACCGTGAGGTCGGCAACCGAGGCATGGCAGCGCAATACGCCGGCGCGATAACGCCCCAGCTCATCCAGCAGGTCCGCCAGGCGCATATGCTGGGCCAGCAGCATGCCGTTCTCCCAGGTCAGGGTGCTGACATCCAGCGGCTCGACGGCGGCTACCCGGTCAACACTGAAGGCGCCCTGCTCGCCCGCCTTGACGATCACCCCCTGGCCGGCATGCGCCGCCAGCAACTC
>NZ_JACARK010000718.1:0-1676 GCF_013386655.1 Pseudomonas sp. K5002
CACCCGCAGCTCATCCTCCAGCGCCCGCGCCACCTGGGCATCCGCCCGTGCCGCAGCGATGCGATAACGCACCTCGCCCCACAAATCGAGGGTGTAGCTCAGGGAAAACTCAGGCGTGTGGCTCCATTCGGCACCGGCATGACGGTTAGTCGCCTGGGCCAGCGTCTGGTCATCGCGGCTGCGACCGTAGGCCAGGCCATAGTCCAGGGAAGTCGACGGCAGGCGCTCGCCGTCTGCCTGTTCCAGCTGCGCCAGCAACGCATCGACATGGGCGGCGGCGGCTTCGAGGTCTTTGTTCTGGTGCAGGGCCCGCGCCACCAGGGCGTCCAGTTGCGGGTCGCGGTACAGCTGCCACCAACGGGCGGGCAACGCCTCGGCCGACTCGGCGGAGAGCCGCGGTGCAGGCTGCGTCGTGACGGTCGACGGTTGACCGGGCACACCAGTGCACCCGGCCAGCACACTCAACAGGGCGATGGGCATCCATGGGTGAAAAGAAGGGCTGTGCATCACAAGGCTCGCTCAAGAAGGAGCCTTGCAGATTAGGCAGATGGCCTGTCCGATTCGCCCGCGTCAGGGCCATGTATCGTCGCTAAACAGACAATAGCGTTACCTGACGCAACACTAAACTCCGGGCCGAAAATGACTTGGCGGATAACCCAGCGACTTGCGAAACATCGCACTGAACGCACTCGGGCTCTGGTAACCATGCTCCAGCGCCACCTCCAGAATTGATACGCCCTGGGCCAACAGCTTCAAGCTCAAGGCCAACCGCGCGCGCTTGCGCCATTCACCGAAACTCATGCCCAACTCCCGCTGGAACACTCGGCTCAGGGTGCGGGCGCTCATGTTCAGGCTGTCGGCCCAGGATTCCAGGCTGCTGTCGTCAGAAGGGTTGCGGATGAAATGCGTGCACAGCCTGGCCAGCCGTGCTTCGCCGGGCACCGGCACGTGCATCGCCACAACCGGCGCGGCGAGCAGTTCCATGCGGATCAACTCGATCATGGCCTGCAGACGCGGGCTGTGGTGCCCGGCAATCTGCGTGGCGGCGACGATCAGCTCCCGCAGCAATACCGACACTTCAATCACCTGGCAGGTGCGCCCCAGCCCCGGCTCGGCCTCGGGCATCAGGAACAGCGTGCGCATATGCACCTCGCCGGCCATGCGGATCTCATGCGGGGTGCCGGCCGGCACCCACAACGCATGCCCGGACGGCACCAGCCAACTGCCCTGGGCGGTGCTGACCACCATCACCCCGGACACGCCGTGGATCAATTGCGCCTGGGCGTGGCAATGGGGATGCACCACGTCATCGTTGCGGTAGTTGTCGGCGTAGGCTTCAAGCCACGGGCGGGATGGGCTGTTCATCGGCTGAGGTCTCGCATCAATCAAGCGTCGATTCTAGCGAAAAGTCCTGTGGCAAAAACGATAGATATAGACAGCCATCGTCGCATTCCAGACAGCCGGTGAACTTGTAGGCCGCCCCGCCAGTCAGCTAGTTGGGCACTCTGAAAAAGGTTGGGTGGGCAATGCGCATTTCGTTGGAGCAACAAGTGGCGCTGGTGACTGGCGCCAGTTCCGGAATCGGCGCGGGGGCCGCCAAGGCCCTGGCCGAGGCCGGAGCCGCCGTGGTACTGAACTACAACGCCCAGGCGGCGCCGGCTGAAGCACTGGCGGCG
>NZ_JACARK010000719.1:0-2833 GCF_013386655.1 Pseudomonas sp. K5002
GGAACGGTTCGGTTTCGGCATGGCTGGCCTGGGCCACGGCGTCGAGCGCGGCTTCCGGTACCTGCTCCGGCCGCGCGATGCGTTGCGCCACCAGCGAAACACCCACCACCAGCACGATCCCGGCCACCAACCGCAGCGCGGTAAAGCCCCAGCCCAGCACAAAGCCCATGAACACCAGTGTCGCCGGGTTCAGCACCGGGTTGGCAATCCAGAACGCCAGCGCCGCGCCGACCGAGACTTTCTGCCGACGCATACCGGCCGCCACCGGAGCGGCGCAGCAACTGCACATCATCCCCGGCAGGGCGAACAGCCCGCCACGCAGGGTAGATCCCAGCCCGGCACGGCCAAACAGGCGCAGCAGCCAGTCCCGTGGGATCAGCACCTGCAGCAATGAGCCGAGAATGACCGCCAATACGGCAGCTTTCCAGATCGCCAGGAAATACACCTGGGCATAGGCCAGCGCGGCGGCCAGTGGCGCGCTTTGCTGGTCGTTGAGAATCGAGGCGCCGATGCTGTGGTTGTCTGCCGCGATAAACGCCTTGGCGTAGTAGGGCGACCATTTCACGTAGTAGAGGCCGACGCAGGCCACCAGCAGGAACAGCGCTGGTTTCCACCAGAAGGACCAGCCCCGGGCAGGCTGGGTGGAGGAGAGGTTGGACATGTAGATGATCCGCAGGTGAGTCAATAGCGCAACATCATACGCTGTACAAGGCCGCCTCCGAAGCACTGTGGCGAGGGNNTGTGGCGAGGGAGCTTGCTGTGGCGAGGGGGCGGTCAGATATCGGCGCTGACTTGCGTTGCGTCCGGGCAAGTCTGCTGGCCATTATCCAGGCCTTGCTTGTAGTTGCGGCTGAGCAGCGAGGCCTTGCCGTTGTGCCAGGTCAGGGTCAACACATACAAGCTATCGAAATCGCTGCCGGACCAATCGTCGGTAATCACATGTTTTTCACCGACGGCCTCGCTTGCCACCTTGTTGATCAAGTCCGGCAGATACCCATGGGACCAGGCAGTGTAGATGACGGCGTTGTGGTATTTGTCTTCCACCAGTTCGTCAGCGAGGGCGCTGGTGTCATTGGCCGAGAACTTTATGTTGACCGGCAACCCGAGCTTGATCGCGCTGGGGCTGATGGTCATCAACGGGCGGATGTAGCTGTAGGAGTTGTCTTTCTCGCCTTCCTCGACATTGCGGGTCGGGTTGGGTGCGAACACGTAGTTGGCGTTGCCGAATTTTTCCGGCAGCACGGTGGCCAGGTTCATCGCACGGTTAAGCCCCTGGCAGTTGAGTTGGCCGAGGCCCCCGGCAGGTTTCTCGCCATGGCGCAGGAACACCAGGGTTTGCACGCCGTCGACCGGCTGGGCGCGGCTGACCCGCGATTCCAGGCTAAGGCCGACCGCGGCGCTCACCAGCAATACCGGCAGCAGGATGTAGGAGTAGCGTTTGAAGCGTTTCGCAAGGCACAGAGGCTTGATGGTCATGATGGTTCTAAGTCTCGGTGCAGGGATTCAGGGCAAGCAAGCCCAGCCATCGGGCGCTCTTTAAGAGTCCCCCAAGGCAGTTTGGTTCGTTTCGCGGGGGAGATGGGGCGGCATCCTTGCCGTGTGCAGGAGATTAACCCGCAGATGTTGCTGAATTAAGACGGATGCACGATAGGCACTGAACCACTACTCTCCTACTTTTATCAGGAGTCCCATGATGAACTCACTTTCAGACTTCCCCATCTCCGCCAAATGGCCGGCCCGGCATCCCGAGCGTCTGCAGCTGTATTCGTTGCCCACGCCCAACGGGGTCAAGGTGTCGATCATGCTCGAGGAAATCGGCCTGCCCTACGAGGCGCACAAGGTCAGTTTCGAGACCCAGGACCAGCTTTCCAGCGAGTTCCTGTCGCTGAACCCCAACAACAAGATTCCGGCGATCATCGACCCCAATGGCCCGAGCGGCCAGGCGCTGGGGCTGTTCGAGTCGGGCGCGATCCTGATCTACCTCGCCGAGAAGAGCGGTGAATTGCTTCCCGAAGACCCGGCGATGCGTTACGAGACGATCCAGTGGCTGATGTTCCAGATGGCCGGTATCGGACCGATGTTCGGCCAGGTGGGGTTCTTCAACAAATTCGCCGGCGCGGCCTATGAAGACAAGCGCCCGCGCGATCGCTACGTCGCCGAGTCGCGCCGCTTGCTGGAGGTGCTGGAAAAGCGCCTGTTGGGCCGCACCTGGATCATGGGTGACGAGTACAGCATCGCCGATATCGCCACCTTCCCGTGGGTTCGCAACCTGATCGGCTTCTATGAGTCCGGCGACCTGGTGGGTATTACCGACTTCCCGAACGTACTGCGGGCCCTGGACGGGTTTGTCGCCCGGCCGGCGGTGATCCGTGGCTTGAACATCCCAGCATAAGGACCGGCATGGCTTCTTTCGACTTCAAACAACTGGACGTTTTCAGCAGCGTGGCCGTCAAGGGCAACCCGTTGGCCGTGGTGCTGGGCGCCGACAGCCTGAGCGACCAGCAGATGGCGGATTTCGCCAACTGGACCAACCTCAGCGAAACCACCTTCCTGCTCAAGCCCCGTGATCCACGAGCGGACTACCGCGTAAGGATCTTCACGACCCTCAAGGAGTTGCCGTTTGCCGGCCATCCGACCCTGGGCAGTTGCCATGCCTGGTTGCTGGCCGGTGGCCAACCCGCTGGGGAGGAGATCATCCAGGAGTGTGAGATCGGCCTGGTGCGCATCCGCCGCCAGGGCGATGAACTGGCGTTTATCGCGCCACCGTTGCTGCGTTCCGGCCCGCTGGAAGCTGAATTGGTCGAGCGCGTGCGTCGGGCCCTGGACCTTGAGC
>NZ_JACARK010000720.1:0-846 GCF_013386655.1 Pseudomonas sp. K5002
GGCGAGTTGCGCTGCCATCACTGCGGCCATGTGGAGCGGGTGCCGCGGCACTGCCCGCAGTGCGGCAAAGTCGACTTGCGACCGGTGGGCGCGGGCACCGAGCGCGCCGAAGAACGACTGGGCATCCTGTTCCCGGATTACCCGGTGCTGCGGGTCGACCGCGACAGCACCTCGCGCAAGGACGCGATGAATCAGTTGTTCACCACGATCCAGAAGGGCCAGCCGTGCATTCTGGTGGGCACGCAGATGCTTGCCAAAGGGCATCACTTCCCACGGGTGACCCTGGTGTCGATCCTGGATGCCGACGGCGGGCTGTTCTCCGGGGATTTTCGCGCCAGCGAGCGCATGGCGCAGTTGATCGTGCAGGTCGCAGGCCGGGCCGGGCGGGCCGAAGAGCCGGGCAAGGTGATCATCCAGACGCACCTGGCCGACCACCCGCTGCTGATTCAACTGACAGAACAAGGCTACTTTGCCTTCGCCGAACAGGCCTTGAGCGAGCGACGCTCGGCAGGTCTGCCACCGTTTGCGCATCTGGCGCTGCTGCGGGCCGAAGCGCACAAGCCGGGGCAGGCCGAAGGTTTCCTGGATGAAGCGTGCAGCGAGGCTGAACGTTTGCTGGGGGAACTGGGTCTGACCGGCATCGAGCTATTGGGCCCGGTGCCAGCACCGATGGAACGCCGCGCCGGGCGTTACCGCGCCCAGCTACTCTTGCAAGCCAGTGCCCGCGCGCCGCTGCATCGTTTATTAAGCAGCTGGTTACTTGCGCTGGAGCAAATGCCCAGTGGTCGCCAGGTGAGATGGTCGCTGGACGTAGACCCGGTAGATTTGTATTAACCCCCTGTGGCG
>NZ_JACARK010000721.1:0-2639 GCF_013386655.1 Pseudomonas sp. K5002
GGACAGGCACAGGAAGTCCGGGCGGATGCCGGCCTGTTCACAGGCGAACATCGTACCGGTGCGGCCAAAGCCCACGGCGATTTCGTCGTGGATCAGGTGCACGCCATAACGGTCGCAGGCTTCGCGCAGCAGCTTGAGGTACACCGGGTGGTACATGCGCATGCCGCCGGCGCCCTGGATCAGCGGCTCGACGATCACGGCGGCCACGGTGTCGTGGTTTTCGGCCAGGGTCTGCTCCATGGCCAGGAACATGTTCCGGGAATGTTCTTCCCAGCTCATGCCGTCGGGGCGCAGGTAGCAGTCGGGGCTCGGCACCTTGATGGTGTCCAGCAGCAGGGCTTTATAGGTCTCGGTGAACAGCGGCACATCGCCTACCGACATCGCGGCGATGGTTTCGCCGTGGTAGCTGTTGGTCAGGGTGACAAAGCGCTTCTTGTTCGGCAGGCCGCGGTTGAGCCAATAGTGAAAGCTCATCTTCAGCGCGACTTCGATGCACGACGAGCCGTTGTCGGCGTAGAAGCAGCGGGTCAGGCCTTCGGGGGTCATCTTCACCAGGCGCTCGGACAGCTCGATTACCGGCTGGTGACTGAAACCGGCGAGGATCACGTGTTCCAGCTGGTCGACCTGGTCCTTGATGCGCTGGTTGATGCGCGGGTTGGCGTGGCCAAACACGTTGACCCACCAGGAACTGACGGCGTCGAGGTAGCGTTTGCCTTCGAAGTCTTCCAGCCAGATGCCTTCACCGCGCTTGATCGGGATCAGCGGCAGTTGCTGGTGGTCTTTCATCTGGGTGCAGGGATGCCACAGCACCGCAAGGTCGCGTTGCATCCACTGGTTATTCAAACCCATGTTCATTCTCCTCGAAGCGGCTCGCGACGTGCGCGGGCGAAACAATCGCGCAAGCCTATGCAATGCAGGCCTGTGTCACAACCCATTGCGAGTCTGAAGCGTAAATTGGTGGTAAACGCAGGACAGTCCGTCACGTTTCTTCTGGATAGTCCTTAATCTCTTGTTAACTTACTCTGCATACGCTCTTGATCGTATTTCTCGATATTTCAAAGCGAAATTTTCCGCTTTAATTCGATAGGTAAATCGATAGTCTTGCCACAGCTCTTACGGGATTTGGGACATGCAACTACGTAATTCACCGGCCCGCTATGGCTGGGTCAGCATCGTTTTGCACTGGGGCGTGGCCCTGGTGGTGTTCGGTCTGTTCGCATTGGGCCTGTGGATGGTCGGTCTCGACTACTACAGTGCCTGGCGCAAAGACGCCCCGGACCTGCACAAGAGCATCGGCATTACGCTGTTCGCCATCATGCTCGTGCGGATCGTCTGGCGCCTGGTCAGCCCGCCGCCGCCACCGCTTGCCAGCTATAGCCGCATGACGCGTCTGGGGGCTGCGTTTGGCCACGCGTTCCTGTATCTCGGGCTGTTTGCCGTGATGATTGCCGGTTACCTGATTTCCACCGCAGACGGTGTCGGGATCCCGGTGTTTGGCCTGTTTGAGATTCCTGCGCTGGTTTCCGGGCTACCGGACCAGGCAGACACTGCAGGCGTGGTGCATTTGTACCTGGCCTGGGTATTGGTGGTGTTCGCCGGCCTGCATGGCGTGGCCGCGCTGAAACACCATTTCATTGATCGTGATGTGACCCTGGTTCGTATGCTGGGGCGCAAAGCCTGATGTTCAACCTCGACTCACAAGGAATAGAAAGCATGTTGAAAAAGACTCTCGCCGCTCTGGCCATCGGTTCTGCCCTGCTGACTGCCGGTCAGGCGATGGCAGCTGACTACGTTGTCGACAAGGAAGGCCAGCACGCCTTCGTTGACTTCAAGATCAGCCACTTGGGCTACAGCTTCATCACCGGTACCTTCAAGGACCTGGACGGCAAGTTCAGCTTCGATGCTGCCAAGCCTGAAGACAGCAAGATTGAGTTCAACGTCCGCACCGCCAGCGTGTTCACCAACCACGCCGAACGTGACAAGCACATCGCCAGCAAAGACTTCCTGGACGTTGGCAAGTTTGCCGATGCCAAGTTCGTCTCCACCAGCGTCAAGACCACTGGCAAGAATGCCGCTGGCCAAGTCACTGCTGACGTGACCGGCGACCTGACCTTTCACGGCGTGACCAAGCCGATCGTCGTCAAGGCGACCTTCCTGGGTGAAGGCAAGGATCCATGGGGCGGCTACCGTGCCGGCTTTGAAGGTACTACCTCCTTCAATCGCCAGGACTTCGGCAAGCAGATGGACCTGGGTCCAGCGTCCAACAACGTTGAGCTGTACGTGACGTTTGAAGGTGTGAAAGCGAAGTAATTTTCGCCGGCCACACAAAAATGCCCCGGATCTCGCGATCCGGGGCATTTTTTATGGCGCTTTGAAAACTCAGCGGTTGCGGGTCAGCAACGCCGGTTTTTCACCACGTGGACGGCCCGGCAGTTGATCCAACTGCTCAGGTGTCAGCGTGCGATCGCTTTTCGACTCTTTGTGGATGATCTTCGGTGCCGGGCCGCCGCGCGGGTTTTGCACCGCTGGCTCCGACAGGCGAGGTTGATCATCACGCGCCGGGCGACGGTTGCGCGACTCTTCGCGACGGGCCTGGCCGTCACGCGGTGCACCGTTGCGCGGGCCGCTGCGCTTGGCAG
>NZ_JACARK010000722.1:0-4381 GCF_013386655.1 Pseudomonas sp. K5002
TGGGTGCCGTTTGGGCGCTGGGGCTGTCGTCGTCAGCGGCGCAGTTGCAGGCCAACCCGGCCAGTTTGCCGCCGTCGATCCTGTCGATCACCGGGATGATCCCGTTCACCGACACCATCTTTCTGTGGCAGTCCGGCGTGCTGTTGCTGGCGCTGATCGTGGTGTCGCTGATCATCGCCTACGCCACCGCGCCCGGGCCGAGCTCCGCCCGTGACGCCAAGGCTTGCGGTATCGACCCGGCCTTCAACATGCCCAAGCCGCAACCGCCGACCCGTCCGGGCGAGTGGCTGGAGCACAGCCCGTTGCTGACCATCCTGCTGGCGTTACTGGCCGCCGGTTGGTTGTTCCATGAATTCTCGACCAAGCCGGCGATCAGCGCGATCTCGGGGCTGAACACCTATAACTTCCTGTTCCTGATGGTCGGTGCCCTACTGCACTGGCGTCCGCGCAGTTTTCTCGATGCGGTGGCCCGTGCGGTACCCACCACCACCGGGGTGCTGATCCAGTTCCCGCTGTATGGCTCGATTGCCGCGCTGATGACCGTGGTGAAAGGCAGTGACGGCGCGACCCTGGCGCACCATATCTCGACCTTCTTCACCTCGATCGCGTCCCACGACACCTACGCGCTGTTGATGGGTGTGTACTCGGCGGTGCTGGGCTTCTTCATCCCGTCGGGCGGCGGCAAGTGGATCATCGAGGCGCCGTACGTGATGCAGGTCGCCAACGACCTGGAATATCACCTGGGCTGGGCGGTGCAGATCTACAACGCCGCCGAAGCGCTGCCGAACCTGATCAACCCGTTCTATATGCTGCCGCTGCTGGGCGTGCTGGGGTTGAAGGCGCGGGACTTGATCGGCTTTTCGTTTGTGCAGTTGCTGGTGCATACGCCGCTGGTGTTGTTCCTGCTGTGGGCGTTGGGCACGACGCTTAAATATTTGCCGCCGGTGATGCCTTAATTATCTGAAGCTGCACCCGCTCTTCAGGCGGGTGCGGCTGGCAGGTTGTTCAGCAGCTCAGGTAGCGCGTGCTGAACCGTGTCCCATACCACTTCAAGATTTATGTCGAAGTAACCATGGGCAATCCGGTTGCGCATCCCGCGCATACTGCGCCAAGGCACCTACGGTTGGGCGGCTGCAAACTCTGGATGTTGATCCATTATTTTGGTCGACGCTTCGCCGATGATGATCAAACTCATGATCACGGCTTGTTGGGTACGCTTGTCTTCAAAAACTCAGGTTTGCTCACCCCGTCGACAAAGGTGATCGCGTCGGACGATGCCTGGCGCATGTGCTCCAGGTAGTCGCCAATCCGATTTGAGATCATACGGGCCGGGCCTCAGCCAAGACTTGAGCACGAAACTTCAGAGGCAGATCGCCAGGCGTCAGCAAATCGACGTTTACCCCGAGCAAGTCTTCCAACTCCACCTGCAGCCCACCAAGGTCAAAAAGGGTCGCTCCCGGTAGCGCATCAACCAGTAAATCGAGATCACTGCCGTCTTTATCAGTCCCCAACAAAACGGACCCAAACACCCTTGGGTTGGAGGTATGGACACGTCCTACTACTTCACGCACGGCAGCCCTCTTGAGATCCAGGGCAGTTGAAGGTTTCATGGGGCACCTCTGCGGTATGCAATATCGGGCCAGTCTAGCAGTGCTTGGGATCAGGAAGCATGCCCACATGATCACACCGCTGTCTTCGTTCCGTCACATTCCATTGCTACCGTTCCGGCGAAACATATTGCAACAACTAACCCGCATGGACTCCCAGCAATGAGCGACGAGCACAAAGACCGCCCTTCCCAAGACATTGAAGCCAAACCGCCCGTCGACAGCAGCCGGCGGCGCTTCCTGGGAGGCGCGGCCGTGCTGGGCGTGGGTGCGACCCTGAGTGCCTGCGGCAATACCAGCGAGGCACCCGGCAAGCCGGTGGATCGGCCGCTAACCCCGCAAGAGCTGGACAAGGCCTTGCACGAACAGGTTAAAACCGTGGTGGTGATCTACGCCGAAAACCGCAGCTTCAACAACCTGTTTGCGGATTTCCCCGGGGTCGAGAAACCATTGTCGGCCCTCGCCCCTGCGGACTATCAGCAGCGCGACCGCGACGGCAGCCTGCTGAGCACCCTGCCCCCGACATGGGGCGGTGTGTTGCAAGTTGGCCCGCAGACCGTCGATGGCGTCACGTACCCCAGCGAAGTGCAATACCAGGAAAACCTGCCCAACGCTCCGTTCGCCCTCAAAGGCCCGAATGGCGAAGACCAGCCCCTGAGCCTGGTCACCCGGGATTTGTGGCACGTGTTCTATCAGAACCAGATGCAGATCAATGGCGGTAAAAACGATGCGTTCGTCGCTTGGGGCGACTCCGGCGGCCTGCTGATGGGCCATTACGCCCAGAGCCGTTACGCCCTGCGCTTGTGGGACGTGGCGAAGGAGTTTGTGCTCTGCGATAACTTCTTCCAGGGCGCGTTTGGCGGCTCGTTCCTCAACCACCAATACCTGATCAGCGCCACCCCGCCGGTGTACCCAAACGCTGCGCAATCGGTGGCCAAGGCACAGATCGCCACGCTGCAAAGCGACGACCCGACCGACCCGCGCCTCAAGCCTCTGGACAAGTCCCCGGCCAGCGCCATGACCGGCCCGCCGCAATTCGGCCCCAGCGCACTGACCCCGGACGGTTTCGGCGTGAACACCCTGGCCCCGCCTTACTGGCCTACCTGGATTCGCGACCCCGAGCGCCCGGATTACTCCAAGCCCGACTTGCCTAACGTGCTGGTGCCACAAACCCACGAGCACATCGGCGATAAACTGTCGAAAAAGAACGTCGACTGGGCCTGGTACGCCGGTGCGTGGCAAGCAACGCTGGATCAGTTCAAGGACTCGGGCGGCATTCCGAAGATTCCGAACTTCCAGTACCACCACCAGCCCTTCAACTACTTCAAGCAGCAAGGCCCGGAAAACCCGGCTGAGCGCAATAAACGCCTGCGCGATGGCGGCCTGGGGGATGACGCCAGCACCAACAAGTTCTTCGCCGATGCCCAGGCCGGCAAGCTGCCTGCGGTGACCTTCTACAAACCCCAGGGCAACCTGAATATGCACGCCGGTTACGCCGACGTCGCTTCGGGCGACCGGCATATCACCCGCGCCTTGAAGGTGCTGCAGGAAAGCCCGCAGTGGAAGAACATGGTGGTGATCGTCACCGTCGATGAAAACGGCGGCTGGTGGGACCACGTTGCACCGCCAAAAGGCGATCGCTGGGGCCCGGGCACGCGGATTCCGGCACTGGTGGTCTCGCCGTTCGCGCGCAAGGGCACGGTGGACCATACCGTCTACGACACCGCGTCGATCCTGCGTCTGATCACCCGGGTGTTCCAGCTGGAAACCCTCGATGGGCTCAAGCAGCGTGACGACGCCATGACCGCGCGCGGCCAGAAGCCCATGGGGGATTTGACCAACGCCCTGCACTTCAAGGTGTAGACGCACTTGCTCAAAAGCGACAAGCACGCAGTTTTTCTACGCGCTTTTCCCGGTCAACCGCTACTGTGTGAGGGTGGGCATTCACCCCGCGCAGACGGGCTTTCGCTGACAGGGAACCATCCATGTTCAAACTCACCAGGTTGTCCTTCACCCTGGCCGCACTGACCTTGAGTGCGGTCGTACAGGCTGACATCACCGTACCGCTGGGTACCCCGCAACGGGTCACCCAGTTGTTCGCGTACCCGAACAATTGCAGCGTCATCTGTTTTCGTCCCTGGACGCTGGAACAGACCGTCGAGCACTACCTGAACCAGAGCCTGCAACGCGACGGTTACAGCCGGGCCAAAGTCAGCGTCAAAACCGAGCATGACCAGGTGCTGGCCACGTTCAGCGGTGTGCCAGACGGTTATGGCCAGCCGTTGACCACCTTGCTCGATACCGCCGACCTGGCTTACCAGGGCGCCAGCAAACTCAATGGTGATGGCAAATGGCAGTTCAACTGGTACCTGTTCCTGCCGCTGGGCATGGCCCTGGAAAACCGCAAGAGCATTGAGCTGCTGCACTTCCCGCCGGATTATTCCCTGACCCACTTCCAGGACTACCTGGAGTCGGCCACCACCGACCGCTGGGCGACGTTGCTCACGGCCAACGGCATCCCGGCGACCCAGACGCCGGAATACCAGACCATCATCGACATCGCCCCGATCGCCGCCCCTGCCACGGCGGGCAAGGACCTGGAAGGCGTCTACGGTTACTTCACCGACTACCAGACCCGGATGGTCAAGGAGCTGAGCCAGCACGCGGGCGGCGCGTTGCCGATGGTGGCCTTCGGCGCGCCGGTGCGCAGCTGGATCAAGCAGCAATACGGGCAAACCGTTGCCGTACTGGGCCTGGCGCAAATCAGCCCGGCC
>NZ_JACARK010000723.1:0-4687 GCF_013386655.1 Pseudomonas sp. K5002
CCAGCGGCCCGGTCATCGGCACCGCGTCGCCCGGCTGGGCACGCTCCAGCCAGCCACTCATCAACCCGCCGGGCACATGCTTGATCAAAAAGCTCGCGCGTTTGTCGCCAGGGCGACTGCTGAAGGAATACGCGCGGGTCTGCCCACTGTCGGGGACGCCGATATTCACGTATTGCCCCGGCAGGAACACCGGCGCCTGATCCAGTTCGAAGCTGACTTCCAATGCTGCATCGGCATGCCGGGTAATGCTCGCCACCGTCGCGGCAAATTGCGCGGTGCCGGTCTTGCAGGCACCGGAAGGCACCGGCACGGCAATCACGCAGTCCGACTGCGGCACCATCTGGCAGGTGAGCACCTGGCGTTCGCCGGCTTCATCCTCGCTCAGGGCGTCTTCGATGTAGTCGTCGCCCAAATCATAGGCGCCGGTTTCACAGCGGCATTTGCAGGTGCCGCACACACCGTCGGAGCAGTCCATGGGCAGGTTGATACGTTGGCGAAAGGCCGCGTCGAGGACCTTTTCACCCACCTTGCAGTCGATGAAACGGGTTACCCCGTCCTCGAAGTTCAGGGCAATGGAGTACGTCATGGGCGTGTCCTCAGATGTGGTAGATATCGATGACCTGATGGATGTAGTCGTTTTTCAGCACCACCTTCTTGCGCGTGATCAGCGGCTGTTCGGCGCGGATATCGAGGCGATAGAACGAGGTACCGAAGTACGTATCCGTGGTCTTGTAGCGATGGCTGAGGGTTTGCCAGTTGAAACGCAACTCCACGTGCTGCCCGTCGTCGGCCAGCACTTCGAGGTTGGTGATCAGGTGCGCGGTGCGCGGCTCCGGGGTGCTGGCGCTGGAGCGTTCGGTCTTGATCCGGAACACCCGGTCTTCCAGGCCGTCGCGGCTGGGGTAATAGATCAGCGAGATTTCGCTCTGGGGGTCTTCGGTCAGCGTGTCGTGGTCGTCCCAGGCCGGCATCCAGTACTCGACCTTGGGTGAATAGCATTCGAGCCACTCATCCCACTGGCGGTCATCCAGCAGGCGGGCTTCGCGGTACAGAAAGTCCAACAGGCGGTCACGGGAAGCACTCATGCCAGCACCTCCTTGTCCGTCGCGATCAAGCCTTGCTGCTCCCGTTCGATAGCGCGTTGCAGGCTCTGGGCCCAGTGGGCGTGCTGGCGCACGAACAGGCCTTCGTCCTCGGTCTTGACGCCACTGAGCTGCGGATTCATGCCCATGGCCCGGGCGTTTTCGTCAGGGCCTTCGACCCACTGTTTGGCGCCGCGGCTGAGGTCATTCCACAAGGTGGTCGCACCCTGGTAGCCGGTCTGGCAGGCGCGGAACTCTTCCAGATCGTCCGGTGTACCCATGCCGCTGACGTTGAAGAAATCTTCGTACTGGCGGATGCGCGTGGTGCGTTCCTCGGCACTTTCGCCCTTGGGCGCCATGCAATAGATCGTGACTTCGGTCTTGTCGACCGCGATTGGCCGCACCACGCGGATCTGCGTGGAGAACTGGTCCATCAGGTACACATTCGGGTAGAGGCACAGGTTGCGGGTTTGGTCGACGATAAAATCGGCGCGTTCCTGGCCCAGGCGCTCGGCCAGCGCCTCGCGATGGGCATGCACCGGACGCACTTCGGGGTTGAGCAGGCGCGTCCACAGCAGGATATGGCCATGCTCGTAGGCGTACACGCCGCCCAGGCTTTTCGACCAGCCATTGGCATCCACGGTGCGCGTGCCTTCGGCTTCGTAATTGCGCCGGCCCATGGTCGCCGAGTAGTTCCAGTGCACGGAGCTGACGTGATAACCGTCGGCGCCGTTTTCGATCTGCAGCTTCCAGTTGCCGTCATACACATATGACGAACTGCCCCGCAGCACCTCCAGCCCCAGCGGGGCCTGGTCGACCATCTGGTCGATGATCACCCGGGTCTCACCCAGGTAGTCGCTCAGCTCCGGCACCGTCTCGCTGAGGCTGCCGAACAGGAAGCCGCGATAGTTTTCGAAGCGACCAAGGCGTTTCAAGTCGTGGGAGCCGTCACAGTCGAAGCTGTCGGGGTAGGCGCCGGTCTTGGCGTCCTTCACTTTGAGCAGCTTGCCGGCGTTGCTGAAGGTCCAGCCGTGGAACGGGCAGGTAAACGAGCCTTTGTTGCCTTGTTTACGGCGGCAGAGCATCGCGCCACGGTGGGCGCAGGCGTTGACCAGGCCGTGCAGCGTGCCGTGTTTGTCACGGGTGATGACCACGGGCTGGCGGCCGATCCAAGTGGTGAAGTAGTCGTTGATCTCCGGCACCTGGCTTTCGTGCGCCAGGTAGACCCAACCGCCTTCGAAAATGTGCTTCATTTCCAGGGCAAACAGGTCGGGGTCGGTGAAGATGTCGCGGCGGCAGCGGAACACCCCGGTGGCGGGATCTTCCTGGACAGAGTCGCGCAATTGTCGGGCGAGTCGGTCGAATGTGCTGATCATGGGGTAGGCCCTCGGTTGTTCTTGTATCAGGCCCCCCCACCTTATGTGCTTGCCCTACCCCTCAATATCCGCTGACTGCAATTCGTTATCCGCCTGGCGCGAGCCGGCGCTTCCAGGTTTGCGAAGGCAGCTCGCCAAAGCGTTTGCGATAGGCCTCGGAGAACCGCCCCAAATGCACAAACCCATGATCCAGCGCCACCTCCGTCACGCTGCGCGCCGTGGCCAGTTGCAGCATGGCGTGCACCCGCTCCAGCTTGCGCTGGCGCATGTAGTCACGGGGAGACAGGCCGACCTGGCGTTCAAACAAGGTATACAACGAACGCTCGCTGACCCTGGCGATGGTCATCAGTTGTTCGACGCTGATGTCGTCGGCCAGGTGCTCCTCGATGAACTGACGCACGGCTTCAAAGCCCCCACCCTGATCCGGTCGCGGAATCACCCGCAGGACGTTGCTGGCCAGCAGCGCCAACAGCTTGTTCGCCACAATGCGCTCGTACAGGCCCTGCACTTCGGGTTCGGCGGCGTTTTCGGCCTCATGGCAGATCAGCCCCAGCAATTGCAGGAACCCACCCATTTCGGCAAGTGCGTGGCGCGGCGCCGCAAAACGGATGCCCGGCTGCGGCAACGTCCAGCGCTGCTCAAGGCAGGCGTTTTCCAGCAGGCGCACGGGCACCTTGACGATGAATTTTTCGCAGTCGGCGGAATAGGTCAGGTCTACCGGGTCATCCGGGTTGATCAGCAGCACTTCGCCGGGGCCCAACACCTGTTCTTCGCCACGGGAGCTCGAGCGGCAGTGGCCGTGCAGCAGGATCTGCAGGTGGTAGATGGTTTCCAGCGCCACCGAGGTCACCCGCACCGGCGCGCCGTAGCTGATGCGGCACAGGTCCAGGCTGGAAAAGGTCCGGTGGCTGATGCTTGCCTGCGGGCGGCCCTTGGGCGGCAGGCGGATGCAGTGGCTGCCGACATGCTGGTTGACGTAGTCGGACACGGCATAGGCATCTGCACGGTCGAAAATCTGGCTGCGCTCACTCAATAGCACGGTCATGGTTGCGCCTTTTATTGTTATGGGCCCTGCGTATGTACTTCACCGCAGAGTGATGCGGGGGACGCAAGCCGTCCAATATTCAATAGGTGTTGCTTCATACCCCGAAGGTATCGTGGGTTCACTTTCGCTGCAAAACCGACTCACCGGCCCGGGGCGGCAGCCGCAGGTTATCCAGCAGCGCCACGCCGGCGATCACCGCCACTAGAAGAAACGTCAGCTGGAAATCGGCGGTGGCGGCCTGCCCGGTATTGCCGTGAAAATTCATGGCAAAACGTAACAACAGCGCGCCAATCGCCACGCCCATGGCCATGCTCAGCTGGAAGAACATGCTGAACAAGGTTGAGGCGTCGCTCATCTGCGCCTTGGGTATATCAGCGAACCCCAGGGTGTTGAACAAGGTGAACTGCATGGAGCGTGACAGGCCACCCACGAACAGAATGAACAGGATCAGCGCCCAGCTCATGCGCTCGTCCAGCAGCGCACAGGCCGCAATCGCGAGCACGCCAAGGATGCCGTTGATCATCAGCACCGAGCGAAAGCCCCAGCGCTGCATCACCGCCGTGGTGAACGGCTTCATCGCCAGGTTGCCGGCAAATACCGCGAGCACCAGCAACCCCGCATCGAATGCAGAAAGGCCGAACGCCAGTTGAAACATCAGCGGCAGCAGGAACGGCAAGGTGCTGATGGCCACCCGGAAAATCGACCCGCCGCACAGGCACACACTGAAGGTGCGCACGCTCACCACACCCAACGCCAGTAACGGCTGGGCATGCCGGCGCATATGGCGCCAGGCAAAGGCACCGAGCATCACGCCTGCAGCGCTGAGTAACAGGCCCTGCAACAAGCTGCCACGGCTTTGCCCGAGCAGTTCCACGCCGTACAACAGCGCCGCGCTGGCGACACCCACCAGCAGGAAGCCGCTGAAATCGAATGAGCGGGACGTGACCTCGTCGTGTTTGGGGATCAGTACCAGCGTGGCAATCAGCGCCAGCAGGCCCAGCGGCAGGTTGAGGTAGAAAATCCACGGCCAGGACGCGTGGGTAACGATAAACCCGCCCACCGGCGGCCCGAGTATCGGCGCCACCAGGCCGGGCCAGGTGATGAATGAAATCGCCCGCACCAGGTCTTTTTTCTCGGTAGCACGCAGCACCGCCAGGCGCCCCACCGGCACCATCATCGCGCCG
>NZ_JACARK010000724.1:0-811 GCF_013386655.1 Pseudomonas sp. K5002
GATTGCCGGCGGTGGCGGGGACAACCCGGTGGCGGCGGTGGGCATAGGGGCGGTGAATGCGGGTGATGCGTTTATCACGTTGGGGACGAGTGCGGCCATCGTGGCGATTACTGATCACTCGGCGGGGAATCCGGCGAGTGCGGTGCATAGTTTTTGTCATGCGTTGCCTAATCGCTGGTACACCATGGGCGCCATGCTGGCCGGGGCCAGTTGCTTGCGGTGGGTGACGCGGTTGACGGGGTCGGTTGATGAGCAGGCGTTGCTGGATCGGGTGCAGGCCGAGTGGCCGATCGGGCAGGGCGTGCCGGTTTCTAATCCGTTGTTTTTGCCGTATTTGGCGGGGGAGCGTACGCCCCATAACGACCCGTTGTTGCGGGGTGGTTTCATGAGCCTGGGGCATGACTGCACGCCGGCTATGTTGGGGTATGCGGTGATGGAGGGGGTCGGGTTCGGGTTGCTGGATGCACTGAATGCGGTGCAGTCGGCCGGGGCCACGGTGGGGGCTTGTGCGTTGGTGGGTGGTGGGGCGCGCAGTGAGTATTGGGCGCAGTTGTTGGCCAATATTCTTGGGCGGGAGATTTATACGTTGCATGGCAGTGAGTTGGGGGCGTGTATTGGTGCAGCGAAGTTGGGGTTCCTGTCGAGCGGCCAGGGTGCGGCGCTGTTGCAGGCGGGGATGCCGGTGAAGCAACGGTTTTTCCCGGACGGCGCTCAACAGGCTGTTTTGCAGGCGCGATATTTGAAGTTTCGGGGGTTGTTGGGGGCGGCTAAGGCTTTGCACGATTAGGGAAGTTTTGGGTGTATATCCGTT
>NZ_JACARK010000725.1:0-5017 GCF_013386655.1 Pseudomonas sp. K5002
CCGACAGCCGCGTGCGCTGGATGCGTGCGCCGCCGCAGTTGTACCAGAACAGCCGCAGCGTGGTCGCGATGATCGGCCTCGACGCGCCTGCCGCCGTATTGCCGGCCAATCAGCCTCAGGGCCTGCTCACGCTGGCGGCGGTGGTGGACACCTCGCAGGTCGACGAAATCGAGCGAGTACTGCAACTGTCGGTCTACAACCAGTTCACCCTGATCTCGCCCCAGGGCGACGTGTTGCTCGGCAGCCTCGGCGATGAACACATGGCGCCCCTGGGCCTGAGCTTCAACAGCCAGGGTTTGCGCTTCAAGATGCTCAGCGAGGGTGGCGAGCACTGGACCGGCCTGTACGCCATCAGCTATCAGGATTTCCTGCGCTACGCCAAATGGCCGCTGCTGGGCCTTGGCCTGACGTTTCTGGCGGCCGTGCTGCTGGGCTGGTGGATCAACCATTGGTACAAGACCCGCATCGTCAGCCCGGCGCAACGCGCGCAGGAGCGTCTGTTCGAGAGCGAGGCATTCAACCGCATCATGCTGCACAACGCCCCGGTGGGATTGTGCGTAGTGCGCCGCAGCGATCACCAGTTACTCCTGGAAAACCAGCGCGCGCTGCAATTGCAGGGCACCGCACCGCTGCTCGACGTGCTCAAGGCCAACGATGGCCCGGACACCCCCGGCGAGATGTGCCTGGCGGTGGAGGGGCGGTACTTGCAGGTCGTGGTGGTGGCGGCGCGGTACGAAGGTGAGGACGTGTTCCTCTGCGGCTGCAACGACATCACCCGACACGTGGACGAGGCCCAGTTGCTGACCCAGGCGCGCCAGGAAGCCACCGAAGCCAACGAGGCCAAAACCGTGTTCCTGGCAACCATGAGCCATGAAATCCGCACCCCGCTGTACGGCGTGCTCGGCAACCTGGAACTGATGGCCCTGACCGACATGAGCGAGCGCCAGCGCCACTACCTGGAAATTATCCAGGGTTCGTCCACTGTGCTGTTCCAGTTGATCAGCAACGTACTGGATGTATCGAAAATCGAATCCGGGCAAATGGCCGTGGAAGCGGCGCCGTTCAGCCCGGGCCAGTTGGTGGCGGAATCGGTGTTGGCGTTCAGCGCGACCGCGCGCAATAAAGGCTTGCAGATCGATGCCGAGATCGACCCGCTGCTACCGCCGCAACTGCTTGGCGATGCTGGCCGCATCCGGCAGGTCCTGCATAACCTGCTGGGCAACGCGATCAAGTTCACCGACTCCGGGCGCGTGCGTTTGCGCCTGATGGTGCAGCAACTACTTGACGATAAAGTGACCCTGCAATGGCAGGTCACTGACACCGGCGTGGGCATTCCGGAAAAGGCGCTGGACCAGTTGTTCAAGCCGTTTTATCAGGTAGCGGGCGACCAGGACGGCAATGGCGCCGGCCTGGGCCTGTCTATCTGCTCGCGCTTGAGTGAGTTGATGGGCGGCAGCATGCGCGTGGTCAGCGAGCCAGGGTTGGGCAGCAGTTTTTCGCTGTTCATCACCTTGCCGGTGCTTCAGGAAACCCTGCCCTCTGCGGAACAACCGCCGATGCCGCCGTGCCTGGACGCACCGTGCCTGAACGTGCGCGTGCTGGTCGCCGAAGACAACCCGGTCAGCCAGGCCGTGCTGCAAGAACAGCTCGAGGCCCTTGGCGCCCACCCCACCGTAGCGCGTGACGGCGAGCATGCGCTGCAAATCTGGGGTTCGCAGCCGTTCGACCTGGTGATCACCGACATCAATATGCCGCGCCTCAACGGCTACGACCTGGCCCGCGCGTTGCGTGAACAAGGCGTCCAGGTGCCGATCATCGGCGTCACCGCCAATGCCCTGCGCGAGGAGGGCGAGCGGTGCCTGGCGGTGGGCATGAACGCGTGGGTGGTCAAACCGCTGAGCCTGAGCATGCTGCGCCAGGCGTTAATGGCGCACTGCCGGCGAGCCACGGCCTTGCCGGTGGTGCAGGTGGACCGGGACCGCGAAGGCTGGATCGAGCTTTCCCCGGCCATGCGCCAACTGATGGCCGACACGTTGCTGGTGGATGTGCAGCAGATCGAACAAGGCCTGACGGCCGGCGATGCCACCCTCGTACGTGAGCGTTTGCACAGCCTCAACGGCGCGCTGGCCAGTGTGCGTGCCGGGGAACTGTCCAGCGCTTGTCAGGCATGGGAGAACACCCTGTACGACGCACCGCTGGATACATACGCCACCACGCAGATTCGAGGCGTGTGCGCACGGCTTACAGCGGTTGCGCAGTGCTTGCTGGCAGAGTCGCAAACTTGATGAAAGCCCATTACAAGGAAGATAAAGAATGCGAGAAATGAACGTTGTGATCGCCGATGACCACCCGATCGTACTGGTGGGCGTGCGCGAAATTGTGCAGCGTGATTCACGCTACAGCCTGGTGGGCGAGGCGGTCAGTTCCAGTCAACTGATCGAGCAGTTGCGCAAGCACCGGCCGCAAGTCCTGATCACCGATTTCAACATGCCGGGTGACGACACCTATGGCGATGGGTTGAAGCTGATCGAGTACATCCTGCGTCACTTTCCCGCGACCCAGGTGCTGGTGCTGACCATGATTTCCAACAGCCTGATTCTCACCCGCTTGCAGGAATTGGGTGTGGCCGGGGTGATCCAGAAGAACCACCTGCACGGCGAGATCGAAAAGGCCCTCGGCGCGATCAGTGCCCAGCGCAGTTACCGCGCACCGGAGCCCGCCGCGACTTCGGTCTTGGCCAATGTGACCCAGGTGCAGGCGCGCTTCCAGAGCCTGTCGCCACGGGAGATGGAAGTGCTGCGTTTATTCGTGACGGGCATGAGCGTGAGCGATATCGCGCGGCAGTTGAGCCGCAGCAACAAGACCGTCAGCGCGCAGAAGATTTCGGCCATGCGCAAGCTGGAGGTGGACAGTGACCAGGCGCTGCTGACCTATTGCATCGAAGCCCGGCAGTTTCAGTAATCAGCGGTACGTCATCTGCATCAACAGGGTGGCTTTGTAGCTACCCGCCTCGGGCAGCTCGCCCAGGGACACGGGCTTGACGCGCAGGGTCAGCGCCAACGGTTCGTCTTCTACCGGCCAGGTGCCGGTTTGGCCCAGGCCGATCCCCGGCTTGTCGGTCTTGTCACGCAATTGCACCTGCAACCCCAGGGATGGGAGATTGGTGAGCAGCACCGGGCTGACGGTGAGGGCCCGGGCCATGCCCGCCGACAAACTCAGCTCGACCTGAGCGCCCGCCTGACAGTCGAAGACCAGCGGCACATCGGTGGCGACGGTGCTGCCGTCGGCCAACTGGTTGAGGTTGACCTTGCCCAGGTCCACCTGTTGCGTACTCGGAAACCTTGCGGTGCACGGCGGTGCGGTCAGCTTGCCGCTGACGTCGATCTGCGCTTCTTCCGCCGCTTGCGCAAGGGCGGTGCTGGCTACGGCCAGCAGCATCCAGGCGAGCGCTTTCATAGGTAATTGAGGGTCATGACCATCGACGAGGTGAACGCGCCCGGCGCCAGCGTGCCGCGTTCGACCAGTTGCGCCTTGAGGCTGATATCCACGTCGCCGCTGAGGTTGGTGTATTTCTTGACGGTGCCATTGAGGTTTGCCGCCGTGTTGTCCGCCCACAGCAACGACACACCGAGGTTATCCGCCGTGGTCTTGGCCACGGTGGAGGTGTAGGTGCCGTTATTGGACGTGAAGCTGACATTTAGCGAAGAACCCGACGAGCACTTCAAGCGCACCGGCACTTCCACAGTGCCGGTGGTCGCCACCTGGTCAGTACGCACGTCGCCAAATGCGGCGGTCAGGGTTGTGCCGGTACTCAATACGCACGGTGGGCGGGTGAGGGTGCCGCTGACGGTGATATTCACCACGTCGGCAGCGTGAGCGGTGCTGCTGAGCAGCATCAGGGCGAGCAGTGGAGTTTTCATGGCAAGGCCCTCATTGATAGTCGATGTTCAGCGTGTATTGGCTCTGAAACGCACCCGTCGGTGATTGCCCGGCCGCCAGTTGTGGCTTGAAGCTCAGGTTTACGTCATTGCTGCCCACGCGTAACTGCATAAAGCGCGGGGTAGTGAAGTTCACCGGGTTCAGGGTGTCGGTCCACAGCGCCTGCATGTTCAAACCTGCCAGCGAGGTGCGCGTCACACCGGTAGTAGGGCTGACTACCGTCTGGTTTGGAAGCAGGTAGACGTTGGCTCGCATCTGCGCCGAGCATTTAATTGACACTGTGGTCGACTGCATCTGGTTATTGAGGTCGCTGTTGCTGATAGAGCCGAAGCGCAGGTTGACGCTGCCGGGTGAACTCAGGCTGCAGGCAGGCGGGACTACGGTGTATGAAAACCCTGTGTTAAGAAACCACTCGCCATAACCCAGCCAGTTTTCCGAGGTAACGCCCAGCAACACCCCTATCCAACGTGTGCCTGCAGTTTGGGGTGCTGTGCCCACCAGAATGTAGCGGTAAGGCACCACAGTATTAAGGGGTAGAGGCCGGCAGTAGCCGCCCAGGCAATTGCGGCTGTATTGGCCGATATTCAGATCGTATAAATAGATGTTGTTATACGGGTCGGACCATCTCAACGGGGCTTGATTCGGGCCGCTCATGTAGTTGATTCGCGTATTTAAACCGGCTGAATAGGGGAATGCGCGGCGAACGGTGCACGTGCCCTCGAAGACGATCCTGATCGCCTGGCCCGGTGTAAACGTGTAGCCGCCGCTCGGAACGCCTGGCACTGTGCAGTTGAGATTCCCTTCGACCAACGCTTGCGCCTGTTGTGAAAGGCAGCTCAATACTGCGCACAACAGCGCAAGCATCAGCCGTCCACGCACCTTATGTGTTGCTTTAACGATCATGTCAGGAATCCTTGGCACCCGACCCACCGGCCGCGCGCTCACATTGAATATTCATTTGGGTGATGCCGCCGTCGGCAGGCGATGTTTCGTCCAGCTTCAATTCACGGCTGCACCACGGCTGGCCGTCGACGCTGACCAACAACCGCGCCTCGGGCGGCACGCCGGTCAGGAACGC
>NZ_JACARK010000726.1:0-8656 GCF_013386655.1 Pseudomonas sp. K5002
AGCGGCAAGGTGCGCGCCAGCCAGAACACCAGCCCGGCGGCAAACGCGCCGATCACCAGGAAGGTGGTGCGCCAGCCCATGGCTTCGCCCAGCAAGCGGCCCAGCGGAATACCCAGAACCATCGCCAGGGAAGTACCGGTAGCCAGCAACCCAAGGGCCTGCACCTGCTTGCCCTCCGGCGCCAAACGCACCGCGAGGGAGGCAGTAATCGACCAGAACAACGCATGGGACAGGGCAATGCCGACCCGGCTGAGCATCAGGATGCCAAAGCTGGTGGCCACGCTGGACAGGATATGGCTGGCGATAAACATGCCGAACAGCACGATCAGCAGCTTGCGCCGCTCAACGTTACGGGTCAGCAGCATCACCGGCAGCGAGGTCAGGGACACGATCCACGCATAGATGGTCAGCATCAGGCCGACGCTGGCGATGGGCATGTCGAAGCTCGCGCCGATGGCACTCAGCAGGCCGACCGGTACAAATTCGGTGGTATTGAAAACGAAAGCGGCCAACGCGAGAGCGAAGACCGGTTGCCAGTTGGCTTGAGGTGTTGCGGCGGAAATGCTCATTTACAGGTCGTCGTACTCGTTTGCGCGCAGATCAAGCCGGCCCGATGCCGGGCCTTGAGCCGCGCGCAAAAAATAGTAACACGACGATTCAGGGATCGACTTGCCCCATCAGCTCGGGAATCGACTCAGGACGCTTGGCATAGCGCTGGGCCAGCGCCGCGCAGACCATCAACTGGATCTGGTGAAACAGCATCAGCGGCAAAATCAGCACCCCCATGCTCGCCCCGGCAAACAACACCTGGGCCATCGGCACACCGGTGGCCAGGCTTTTCTTCGAGCCGCAGAACAGAATGGTGATCCGGTCTTCCTGGCTGAAGCCAAAAGCCTTGCCCAGCACCGTGGACGCCACCAGTACCAGCGCCAGCAACACACAGCACGCCACCACCAGGCCACCCAGTTCCCACAACGGAATCTGGTGCCAGATGCCCTCGTTGACCGCTTCGCTGAAGGCGCCGTAGACCACCAGCAAAATCGAACCCTGGTCGACGAACTTCAGCCAGGATTTGTTACGCCCTACCCACTCGCCGATCCAGCGACGGGCGATCTGCCCGGCGATGAACGGTAGCAACAATTGAACACTGATTTTCAGGATCGCATCGACGGTGGAGCCGCCATCGCCATGCACATTCAGCAGCAACGTCACCAGCAATGGCGTCAGGAAGATCCCGAACAGGCTCGACGCCGCCGCGCTGCAAATCGCCGCCGGGATATTGCCCCGGGCCAGCGAGGTAAAGGCAATCGCCGACTGCACGGTGGCGGGCAACGCACACAAATAGAGCATGCCCATGTACAGGTCTTTACCGATCAGCGGCGACAACACCGGCTTGAGCGCCAGGCCCAGCAACGGAAACAGCACGAAGGTCAGGCTGAACACCAGCAGGTGCAGGCGCCAATGACCCGCACCGGCAACAATGGCCTGGCGCGACAGTTTCGCGCCGTGCAGGAAAAACAGCAGCGCGATGGCCAGGTTGGTCACCCAGCCAAAGGCCACGGCGGTCTGGCCGCTGGCGGGCAGCAGGGACGCGAGGATCACCGTGGCCACCAGGGTCAGCGTGAAGTTGTCAGGTAAAAAGCGTGGGCGGGTCATAGGCCAATCTTCCAGGGGTTGCCAAGAGCATCGTCGCGACTCTAACGTAACGGCTTGTTACCGACTAACGCCAATGAGCCAGTAAATGCCGCCAAAAGGACATGACAAAACCGTGCGCCGCAGCGTGCCCGGGCTTTCCAGCCTGCCCAGGCCGGTGTATGGCCGCACCGAATCCCTGCCCAACCGCGCGCTGACCCGCCGCCATAGTCACCCGTGGGTGCAGTTGTCCTACGCGATATCCGGGGTGCTGGAGATCCAGACCAGCGTAGGACGCTTCGTCGCGCCACCCCAGCGGGCCGTGTGGATACCGGCCGGCATGCCACACCGGGTGTTCAGTTCGCCCCATACCGAGATGCGCAGCCTGTACCTCGATTGCAGCGTCACCGCCTGGGCGGCCGACCGCTGCCAGGTGCTGGCGGTGAGCAGCCTGTTGCGCGAGTTGATTCGCAACTTCAGCGAATTGCCGGTGGAATACGCCGAGGATGGCCCGGATGGACGGCTGGCCCAAGTGGTGCTGGACCAACTGGCCGCCGCGCCCCAGGTCGACCTGATGTTGCCGCTGCCGGCCGACAGCCGCTTGCGCCAGATTTACCGCAGCCTGAACCTGCACCCGGAGCAGCAAACCACTCTGGGGCAGTGGAGCCAGAAGCTGGCGGTCAGCGAGAAAACCCTCAGCCGGCTGTTCCTGAGCGACACCGGCCTGACCTTCCGTGCGTGGCGCCAGCGCCTGCGATTGTTGAGCGCCCTGCCCGCCCTGGAACAAGGCGAACGCGTGACCGATGTGGCGCTGGCCTGCGGCTACGAATCTACCTCGGCCTTCATCAACGCCTTCCGCCAGCAGTTCGACGCCACACCGGGCGAGTTCTTCCGCTGATCATCAGACAAAGAAGCTCCAGAGCGAAAACTGGATTTCCTATGGGAACTCGCCCCCCCTGTGGAAACTCGGTCCCCTGTTGAACAGTTAAACCTCGCTCACTCCCCCGCCTTGGCCAACACCGCCTGCAACAACACATCCGCCCCCGCCGTCGACCACTGCGGATAAATCTCCTCCGCCTCGTTATGGCTCAGCCCATCCACACACGGCACAAAAATCATCGCCGTCGGCGCCACCCGGTTCAGGTAGCAGGCATCATGCCCGGCCCCGGAAATCATGTCGCGATGGCTATACCCCAACGCTTGCGCCGAAGCCCGCACCACCTCCACACACTCAGGGTCGAAGGCAATCGGCGCGTACTGGAAAATCTGCTTCACGCTGTGCTGCAAACCAATCCCCTCGGCGATCCGCGCCACCGCCGCCTGCAACTGCCGATCCTGATACCCCAGCACCGCTTCATCCGGATGCCGAAACTCCACACTGAAAAACACCCGCCCCGGCACCACGTTGCGTGAATTGGGGAAGATATTCGCCATGCCCACCGTCGCCCGCCCTTCGGCGCCCTGTTCCAGGCCGATCTGATTGACTGCCTCCACCACCCGGGCAAATCCGAGCAATGCATCGAGCCGGTGATCCATCGGCGTCGTCCCGGCATGGGCGCTGCGCCCGCTCAGTTCCACTTCATACCAGCGCTGGCCCTGGGCGCCGGTGACCACACCGATGGTCAGGCCCTGTGCCTCAAGAATCGGCCCCTGTTCGATATGCAACTCAAACGCCGCATGCACCGCCTGGCCACCCACCGGATGCGCACCGGCATAGCCAATCTGCTGCAACGCCTGGCCGATGGTGATCCCGGCCTTGTCTTCCCGGGACAGGCCGTACTCCAGGTCAAACACCCCGGCATACACCCCCGAGGAAATCATCGCCGGCGCAAACCGCGAGCCTTCTTCGTTGGTCCAGTTCACCACTTCGATTGGCCGCTCGGTTTCAATCCCCAGGTCATTCAAGGTGCGCACCACCTCCAGCCCGGCCAGCACGCCGTAGATACCGTCGTACTTGCCGCCCGCCGGCTGGGAATCGCCATGGGAACCGGTCAGCACCGGGGCCAGGTGATCCTGGCGCCCGGCGCGACGGGCAAAGATATTGCCCATGGCATCCACCCGAATGCTGCACCCGGCCGCCTCGCACCATTGCACAAACAGGTCGCGACCGCGGCGGTCCTCATCCGTGAGGGCCAGGCGCGAGACCCCGCCCTTTTCGGTGCCGCCGATCTGCGCCATTTCCATCAGCGAGCCCCACAGGCGCTCGCCATTGACCCGCGCCAAGTCGTTCATGAACGCGGCTCCTGGGGTTTGGCCCGGTAGCGGAAGTCACAGTGATGGGCACCGCCCATGATGGTCTGGGTGCGGGTCAGCTTGATGTCCGGGTTGTAGCCGACGATAAACAGTTCGTCGCGGTTGCAGGACAGCAGGTGACCGATCTCGCCCAGGCCCATCTCGTGATACATCTCGGCATAGCGGCAGCGCTTCACGTCATAGTCGTAGTGCTCGGCGTCGCTGGCGATGATCTCGACCTTCAGCGCATCGTCCTTTTCCCAGAGCACTTGCAGCTCGACAAAGCTCTTGAGGTCGGCGCCCTGCTCTTCCAGCTCGGCAAAGTGCTTGCCGGCCTGGATCGCTGCATTGCCCACCGCCTCGCCGATCACCGCCGCCGCAAAGTCCTTGCCCTGCTCGCGCACCAGGATCTCGTAGATCGGCTTGATGATTTCGGCTTCGATCCGCCGCCGGGCCAGGATGCCCAGTTCACCTTCCAGCTTGCTCATTGTGTGCCTCCGTAAACCTGTAGGAGCGAGCTTGCTCGCGAAGATATTCCAGGCGCATCGCTGCGTTGACTGTACATTTTTCGCGAGCAAGCTCGCTCCTACAGGGGTGGGTTGTTACTTGCCGCCCGCCACACTGACTGGCTGCCACTGATTACTTTTGACCTCATACACGGTGAACGACGGCTTCTTCAGGTTGCCCTCGGCATCAAACGCAATGGTCCCGGTCACGCCCTGGTAGCTGATGGCGCGCAGCACCGGCAGGTACTTTTGCGGGTCCACCGAGTCGGCCTTCTCGATCGCCGCCACCAACACCCCGACACCGTCATAGGCAAACGGCGCGTGCAGTTCGATCGGCGCCTTGTAGCGATCCTTGTAAGCCTGCTCGAACGCCTTGCCACCCGGCATCTGCGCCACCGCCAGGCCCGGCTCCAGGGCAATCACGCCCTCGCCTTCGTTCTGCGCCAGTTGCAGGAAGGTCTGGCTGACAAACCCACCGGCCCCCATCAGCGGTGCCTTGATGCCCAGTTGCTTGATACGCCTGGCCAAAGGCGCGGCCTGGGAATCGACGCCACCAAAGAAAATCAGGTCCGGGTTCTGGCTTCGGATATTGGTCAGCACTGCGCTGAAATCGATGGTCTTGTCGTCGACGTATTCACGGGATACCACCTTGGCGCCACCGGCCTCGATGGATTTGACGAACTGGTCCGCCAGGCCCTGGCCGAATGCGGTGCGGTCGTCGATCACCGCAATGCGCCGGGCCTTGAGGGTGTTCAAAGCATAGTCGCCGGCCACCTGGCCGCCATCGTCGTCATGGCCCATGATCCGGAAGCTGGTGTCGAAGCCCTGCTGGGTATACGCGTGCCCGGTAGCAACCGGGGCGACTTGCGCGATACCTGCATCGTGATAAACCCGCGCCGCCGGAATGCTGGTGCCGGTGTTCCAGTGGCCAACCACGCCCACCACGCCTTCGTCCACCAGGCGCTGGGCCACGGTGACGGCGGTGCGCGGGTCGGACTGGTCGTCCTCGGACAGCAGCTTGAAGGTCACCGCCTCACCGTTGATTTTCGGGTGCTTGCCGTTGGCCGCGTCGATGGCCAGTTGCGCGCCGTTTTCCAGGTCCTTGCCGATCCGAGCCGACGGGCCGGTCAACGGCCCGGCCAGGCCGATCAATACGGTCTGGTCGGCCTGGGCCATGGCACTCGCCAGGCTGCTCAAGGCCAGGCCGATCACTAGGGTGTGCTTGAAAGTCTTCATCAGTGGTTCCTGTTTCTTTACGGGCTGGTCGGAACACGCCGGGCGTCCGGTAGCGTCAGGGTTGATTCATTCACCGAGGTAGGCACTGCGCACCTCGGGGTGGTCGAGCAATTCATGGGACGGGCCAGTGAGGCTGATGCGCCCGGTGTCCATCACATAGGCACGGTCGGTGACCTGCAGCGCGAGCCGGGCGTTCTGCTCTACCAGCAGCAGGGTCATGCCCTGGCGGCACACGTCGTCGATCACCTGGAAGATCTTCTCCACCATGATCGGCGCCAGGCCCATGGACGGCTCGTCCAGCACCAGCAAGCGCGGCTTGGAGAGCAGCGCCCGGGCCAGCGCGAGCATCTGTTGCTCGCCACCGGAGAGCAGGCCGGCGGACTGCTGCAGGCGCTCCTCCAGACGCGGGAAGTGCTCGAACAACTGGCGGATCTCGCGGTTCACCTGCTCGGTGTCACGACGCAGGAAGGCCCCGGCCTGGAGGTTTTCCAGGACGCTCATGCGCGCAAAGATCCCGCGCCCTTCCGGTACCATCGCAATGCCCTGGCGCAGCAATTGGTCCGGCGCCTGGCCGAGGATCGAACGCCCGGCGAAGTGAATCTGCCCCGCCGCTGCCGGCAGCAATCCGGTCAGGGCCTTGAGGCTGGAGGTCTTGCCGGCACCGTTGGCGCCGATCAACGTCACTCGCTCGCCTTCGCCGATGTGTAAATCCAGGGACTTGACCGCTTCGATGGCGCCGTAGCGCACCTGCAAGCCGTCGACTTTCAATAAAGGTTCAGACATGGGCGCTGGCTCCCAGATAGGCCTGGATCACCGCCGGGTCGTGGCGCACCTCGGCAGGCGCGCCCACGGCGATCACCTGGCCGTAATCGAGCACGCTGATGCGGTCGCACACCCCCATCACCAGCTTCACGTCGTGCTCGATCAGCAGCAGCGTGTGGCCGTCGTCGCGGATCTTTTCCAGCAGGCCGCGCAGTTGCACTTTCTCGGCAGCGTTCATCCCGGCGGCCGGCTCGTCGAGGGCCAGCAAACGTGGTTCAGTGGCCAGGGCCCGGGCGATTTCCAGTCGGCGTTGATGGCCGTAGGACAGGCTGTCGGCGCGGTAATTGGCGAACCCCGCCAGCCCGACATACGCCAACAGGCGATGGGCATGGGCGCGGGTTTGCGCTTCTTCTTCCCGGGCTCGACGATGGCGACTCAAGGCGGCCCACACGCCATTGCGGGTGCGCACATGGCGGCCGACCATGACGTTTTCCAACGCGCTCATGGTGTTGAACAGGCGGATATTCTGGAAGGTCCGGGCGATGCCGGCCTGGGCCACCTGGTGCACGCTGGCCGGCTTGTAGTCCTCGCCGTCGAGCTGGAAGCGCCCGGAATCCGGGGTATACAGGCCGGTCATCACGTTGAAGAAGGTGGTTTTACCGGCGCCATTGGGGCCGATCAAGCCATAGATCTCCCCAGGCTGGATGCTCAGGCTCACGTCGGTGAGCGCCGCCACGCCGCCGAAGCGCTTGTTCACCTGGTCAATCTGCAACAGCGGCTGATTCATCGCGCCACTCCTTTTGGCCACAGGCCTGCCGGTCGATAGAGCATCGCCAGGATCAGCGCGAGCCCATAGAACAACTGACGAATGATTTCCGGGTCCACCAGCACCTGGCCGAACAGCGCCTGCTGCAACGGGCCCATGCTCGCGCGCAAGGCTTCGGGCAACGCCGCCAGCAATACGCAGCCGAGAATCACCCCCGGGATATGGCCCATGCCGCCGAGCACCACCATCGCCAGCACCGCGATGGACTCATTGAGAGTGAAGGACTCCGGCGAGACAAAGCCCTGGAACGAGGCGAACAACGCCCCGCTCACGCCGCCAAACCCGGCACCGATGGCAAACGCCAGCAGCTTCAAGCGCAAGGTGTTGACGCCCATGGCCTGGGCCGCTTCCTCATCTTCACGAATCGCCACCCAGGCCCGCCCGATGCGCGAACGCTCCAGGCGAATGCAGGCAAACAGGATCAGCACCACCAGCGCGGCGAACAGGTAGTAGTACAGATAGACCGAAGGCAGGCGCAGGCCGAACAGCTCCTGGGTGCGCCCGAGGTTGATCCCCAGCAGGTTGACCGGGTCGACCTGGGAAATACCTTTGGGCCCGTTGGTGATGTTCACCGGGCGATCCAGATTGCGCAGCAGGATGCGGATGATTTCACCAAAGCCCAGGGTCACGATGGCCAGGTAATCGCCGCGCAGGCGCAAGGTCGGTGCGCCCAACAACACGCCAAAGCCCGCCGCCAGCAACGCGGCCAAGGGCAGGATCAACCAGATCGAGGTGTGCATGCCCGCCGGCAGCAGCGCCATCAGCGCCGGGAATTGCTGCAACAGATGCGGCGAGGACAGCAACGCGGCGAGGTACGCGCCCACTGCGTAGAACGCGATAAAACCCATGTCCAGCAGCCCGGCGTAGCCCACGACGATGTTCAGGCCCAGGGCCAGCATGATGTACAGCAAGGCGAAATCGAGGGTGCGCACCCAGGTATTGCCACCGGCATGCCCGACAATCCACGGCGCCAGCACCAGCGCCACGGCGAACAATACAAGGCCGAAGCTGGCGCGCTGGCGGGAGGTATTCAGGACACTCATGCGCGGGTCGCCAGTCGTTCGCCCAACAGCCCCGAAGGACGAAACACCAGCACCGCGATCAACACGATAAAGGCAAACACATCCTGGTAATTGCTGCCGAACACACCCTGGGTGGCAGCGCCCAGGTAGCCGGTACCCAGGGCTTCGATCAACCCCAGCAGCAGGCCGCCAAGCATCGCGCCCTTGAGGTTGCCGATGCCGCCCAATACGGCCGCGGTGAACGCCTTGATGCCCGGCAGGAAACCCATGTAGAAATGCGCGCTGCCGTAGTTGCTCGCCATCATGATTCCGGCCAATGCCGCCAGGGCGCCGCCAATGGCAAAGGTCAGCACGATGATGCGATTCGGGTTGATGCCCATCAGGCTCGCCACCTGCGGGTTCTCGGCCACGGCGCGCATGGCCCGACCAAAGCGTGTGCG
>NZ_JACARK010000073.1:0-18518 GCF_013386655.1 Pseudomonas sp. K5002
GAGCATCGACAGGGCGTAGCGCAGCGGCTCGCGCTGCAAGGTGCTTGGGTCGCGCTCGAGGGCGCCGACCAGTGCGCGATAACCTTCGCGCAGGGCCAGGTCGTCGCCGCCGTACACTTCCAGGGTGTCCTTCGGGTCGCGGATCAGCAGGCTGCCGAGCATGCAGGTCAGGCCGGCCTCGGTGACCTGGCCGGTCTTGGCGATCTTGTCCACCAGCACCGCGGCGAGAAACACGCCGCCCAGTGCCGTCAGTTGCTCCTGGGTCGGGCTCATGCCGGGCTGCTCCAGGGTTCGGCAACTTCGATCACACCGCCCCCCAGGCAAATCTCTCCGTCATAGAACACTACCGATTGGCCCGGCGTTACGGCGCGCTGCGGGTCGTCGAAGGTGGCGCGATAGCCGGTGGCGGTTTTTTCCAGGGTGCAGGGCTGGTCGCTTTGGCGATAGCGCACTTTGGCCGTGAGGCGGCGCGGGCTGCTGAGGTCAACCGGGTTGACCCAGTAGATGTCCGAGGCCAGCAGGGCGCGGGAGAACAGCCATGGGTGGTCATTGCCCTGGCCCACGATCAGCTCGTTGTGCTCCAGGTCCTTGACCAGCACGTACCACGGCTCTTCGCTGGCGTCTTTCAAGCCGCCGATGCCCAGGCCCTGGCGCTGGCCGATGGTGTGGTACATCAAGCCGTGGTGACGGCCGATGATCTCGCCTTCGGTGGTCTTGATCTCGCCCGGTTGCGCCGGCAGGTACTGCTTGAGGAAGTCGCTGAAACGGCGCTCGCCGATAAAGCAGATCCCGGTGGAATCCTTCTTCTTGGCGGTGGCCAGGCCGTGTTTCTCGGCAATGGCGCGCACTTCGGGCTTTTCCAGCTCGCCCACCGGGAACAGGGTCTTGGCGATCTGTTCGCCGCCGACGGCGTGCAGGAAGTAGCTCTGGTCCTTGTTGGCGTCAAGGCCCTTGAGCAGCTCGGTGCGGCCATCGATGTCGCGACGGCGCACGTAGTGGCCAGTGGCGATCAGGTCGGCACCGAGGATCATCGCGTAGTCGAGGAACGCCTTGAACTTGATCTCGCGGTTACACAGGATGTCCGGGTTCGGCGTGCGACCGGCCTTGTATTCGGCCAGGAAGTGCTCGAACACGTTGTCCCAGTACTCGGCGGCGAAGTTGGCGGTGTGCAGCTTGATGCCGATTTTGTCGCAGACGGCCTGGGCATCCGCCAAGTCGTCCATGGCGGTGCAATATTCCGTTCCATCGTCTTCTTCCCAGTTCTTCATGAACAGGCCTTCCACCTCATAACCCTGCTCCATGAGCAGAACGGCGGAAACGGAAGAATCCACGCCGCCGGACATACCGACGATGACGCGCTTCTTTTGTGTGTCAGAAGGGGCTGGATCACGCATAGGATTTCAACGGGAGTCTTTAAAAAGGACGCGATTCTAGCAGGCTCGCGTCTGCAAGGCTAAAGAGAAGGGCGGATCAATTCGAGGCTGTGGCGCTGGCCGGCCAGATAATCGTCGATGCAGCGGATAATCAGCTCGCTGCGCCAGTCTTCGCGCAGGGCCATCAATTCGTCACGGGTCAGCCAGCGGGCGCGCAGAATACCGTCGTCCAGTGGGTAGTCCGGGTGGTGTTGCAGGGCCTTGGCGATGAAGCATACGCGCTGATAGGTCACGCCATTGCTGGGAGCGGTGTACAGGTAAATCCCGACAATCCCGGTGGCTTCGACGTCCCAGCCGGTCTCTTCGAGGGTTTCGCGCACGGCGGCCTCGGTCAGGGTTTCGTTCGGGTCGAGGTGGCCGGCGGGCTGGTTGAGCACGGCGCGGCCGCCCTTGAGTTCTTCGACCATCAGGAAGCGGCCGTTGTCTTCGACGATGGTGGCGACGGTGATGTGGGGGAGCCAGGTCATAAAGTGCCTCGATTCAAGGTGTAACGCTGTCTTCAGGCGCGATTGCATTCAGTGTGGGAGCGGGCTTGCTCGCGAATACGGCGTGTCAGTTAAAGAGGTATTGACTGATCCACCGCATTCGCGAGCAAGCCCGCTCCCACATTTTGATTGGGTTTCTTCAATAAAAGCGCCATGTCCAGAAACAGAAACCCCGGCACAGGGCCGGGGCTTCTTTGCATCCTTACAACCTTACACCAGCGCAGCGATTGCCGCGTTGAGGGTGGCGCTTGGGCGCATGGCCTTGCTGGTCAGCTCGGCGTTCGGTGCGTAGTAGCCACCGATGTCCACTGGCTTGCCCTGGACAGCGTTGAGCTCGGCAACGATGGTTGCCTCATTCGCGGTCAGGGTCTTGGCCAGTTCGCCAAACTGCGCTTGCAATGCAGTGTCTTCGGTCTGGGCCGCCAGGGCTTGAGCCCAGTACAGCGCCAGGTAGAAGTGGCTGCCGCGGTTGTCGATGTTGCCGACTTTGCGCGATGGCGACTTGTTGTTGTCGAGGAACTGGCCGGTGGCCTGGTCCAGGGTCTTGGACAGTACCAGGGCTTTCGGGTTGTTGTACGTCACACCCAAATGCTCGAGGGATGCGGCCAGGGCGAGGAACTCGCCCAGGGAATCCCAGCGCAGGAAGTTCTCTTCAACCAGTTGCTGCACGTGCTTCGGAGCCGAGCCGCCAGCGCCGGTTTCGAACAGGCCGCCACCGTTCATCAGCGGCACGATCGACAGCATCTTGGCGCTGGTGCCCAGTTCCATGATCGGGAACAGGTCGGTCAGGTAGTCGCGCAGAACGTTGCCGGTCACCGAGATGGTGTCCAGGCCCTTGCGGGTGCGCTCCAGGGTGAACTTCATCGCGTCGACTGGCGACATGATGCGGATGTCCAGGCCTTCGGTGTTGTGGTCTTTCAGGTAAGCCTGAACTTTCTCGACCACGACGCCGTCGTGCGCGCGCTGTGGGTCCAGCCAGAAGATGGCCGGGGTGTTGCTGGCGCGGGCGCGGTTGACGGCCAGTTTGACCCAGTCCTGGATCGGCGCGTCTTTGGTCTGGCACATGCGGAAGATGTCGCCGGCTTCAACAGCCTGTTCCATCAGCAGGTTGCCCTTGCTGTCGGTGACGCGGACTACGCCGTCAGCCTTGATCTGGAAGGTCTTGTCGTGGGAGCCGTACTCTTCGGCTTTTTTCGCCATCAGGCCAACGTTTGGCACGCTGCCCATGGTGGTTGGGTCGAAGGCGCCGTTGGCCTTGCAGTCTTCGATCACTGCCTGGTAGATAGTGGCGTAGCAGCGATCCGGGATCACCGCCTTGGTGTCGTGCAGCTGGCCGTCGGTGCCCCACATCTTGCCGGAGTCACGGATCATGGCAGGCATCGAGGCGTCGACGATGACGTCGCTCGGCACGTGCAGGTTGGTGATGCCTTTGTCGGAGTTGACCATCGCCAGGGAAGGGCGAGCAGCGTATACCGCCTGGATGTCGGCTTCGATCTGCGCTTGCTGATCGGCCGGCAGGGCCTTGATGCGAGCGTACAGGTCGCCGATGCCGTTGTTCAGGTTGAAGCCGATCTGCTCCAGCACCACAGCGTGCTTGGCCAGCGCGTCTTTATAGAACTCGGCAACGATCTGGCCGAACATGATCGGGTCGGAAACCTTCATCATGGTGGCTTTCAGGTGAACCGACAGCAGCACGCCTTGTTTCTTGGCGTCTTCGATTTCAGCGGCGATGAAGCTGCGCAGGGCTTTCTTGCTCAGCACGGCGGTGTCGATGATCTCGCCAGCTTGTACGCTGGTTTTTTCCTTCAGCACGGTAGCAGTACCGTCCTTGGCGATCAGTTCGATCTTGACGGCATCAGCGCCTTCGATCTGAACGGCTTTCTCGCTGCCGTAGAAGTCGCCGGTGCTCATGTGGGCAACGTGGGACTTGGAGTCGGCAGCCCAGGCGCCCATTTTGTGCGGGTGCTTGCGAGCGTAGTTCTTGACCGACAGCGGGGCGCGGCGGTCGGAGTTGCCTTCGCGCAGTACCGGGTTCACGGCGCTGCCCTTGACCTTGTCGTAACGTGCACGGGTTTCTTTTTCCGCGTCGGTGGTTACGGTTTCCGGGTAGTCCGGCAGGGCGTAGCCCTGGGCCTGCAGTTCCTTGATCGCAGCTTGCAGCTGAGGGGTCGAGGCACTGATGTTCGGCAGCTTGATGATGTTGGCTTCAGGGGTAACGGCCAGGTCGCCCAGTTCGGCGAGGTGGTCCGGCACGGCCTTGGCGCCCAGTTGCTCGGGGAAGCTTGCGAGGATGCGCGCGGCCAGGGAAATGTCGCGGGTTTCCACGGCAATATCAGCGGAAGCGGTGAAGGCCTCTACGATAGGTAGCAGTGAATAGGTGGCGAGGGCTGGGGCTTCGTCGGTGAAGGTGTAGATGATCTTCGAGCGGGTGGGCATATTCGGATTAACTCTCTTCTTTGCTGAAAGCATGCGCAGAAACTCGAGATGCGCCGGGTAAAGCGCGTTCGTTCAAAGTCATCCATGAGCGAAATGTCGAAGTTTCTTCGCGGTGATGTTGGGTTGCATCAGTCGAGCGTCAAGCGGGTGAGCTACTGTAGTAGCTCGGCTTTTCTGGCGGAGGGCGTCTGTCTAGAGCGGTCGGCCGTCGTGACTCTTTGGTCAGCGGCGGCATTATACATAGGTCGCTATGCTTACGCCGAGCCTTCATACAAAAGGTGTGTCGTCCATTGGTCTAAAGGTCGCAGGCAGCGGGTTGCGCCTAAAGTCGCATGATGTGCTCAAGATTGGCGCTTTTCCCTTTGCTTTCAAGCTTGTAGGCCGCTAAATGTGCTGTTTTCGACGCAAATGTGCAGGGCCTGAGGTTTCAGTCCTCATTTATCTGGAGTAGGCTCGAACGCAGCCAGATGTTCAATCCATAGATGGAGTTCAGCATGGGATACAAGAAGATTCAGGTTCCGGCAGTCGGCGACAAAATCACCGTCAATGCAGACCATTCTCTCAATGTTCCTGACAACCCGATCATCCCCTTCATCGAGGGTGACGGTATTGGCGTCGACATCAGCCCGGTGATGATCAAGGTGGTCGATGCAGCTGTTAACAAGGCTTATGGCGGCAAGCGCAAAATCTCCTGGATGGAGGTGTATGCCGGCGAAAAGGCCACCCAGGTTTACGACCAGGACACCTGGCTGCCCCAGGAAACCCTGGATGCGGTCAAGGACTACGTGGTTTCCATCAAGGGCCCGCTGACCACCCCAGTCGGTGGCGGTATCCGTTCGCTGAACGTTGCCCTGCGCCAACAGCTCGACCTTTATGTGTGCCTGCGCCCGGTGCGCTGGTTCGAAGGCGTGCCAAGCCCGGTCAAGAAGCCAGGCGATGTGGACATGACCATCTTCCGCGAGAACTCCGAGGATATTTACGCCGGCATCGAGTGGAAAGCCGGCTCCCCGGAAGCGATCAAGGTCATCAAGTTCCTGAAGGAAGAGATGGGCGTCACCAAGATCCGTTTCGACCAGAACTGCGGGATCGGCATCAAGCCGGTGTCCCTGGAAGGCACCAAGCGCCTGGCGCGCAAGGCCTTGCAGTATGTCGTGGATAACGACCGCGACTCGCTGACCATTGTGCACAAAGGCAACATCATGAAGTTCACCGAAGGTGCCTTCAAGGAATGGGCCTACGAAGTGGCGGCCGAAGAGTTCGGCGCGACCCTGTTGGATGGCGGCCCGTGGATGCAATTCAAGAACCCGCGCACCGGCAAGAATGTGGTGGTCAAGGACGCCATTGCCGACGCCATGCTCCAGCAGATCCTGCTGCGCCCGGCCGAATACGACGTGATCGCCACCCTTAACCTTAACGGTGACTATCTGTCCGACGCACTGGCGGCGGAAGTGGGCGGTATCGGTATTGCGCCGGGCGCCAACCTGTCCGACACCGTGGCGATGTTCGAAGCCACCCACGGTACTGCGCCGAAGTATGCCGGCAAGGACCAGGTCAACCCGGGTTCGCTGATCCTGTCGGCGGAAATGATGTTGCGCCACATGGGCTGGACCGAAGCGGCCGACCTGATCATCAAGGGCACCAACGGCGCAATTTCGGCCAAGACCGTGACCTATGACTTCCACCGCTTGATGGACGGCGCCAAGTTGCTGTCGTCGTCGGCGTTCGGGGATGCGCTGATTTCGCATATGTAAGCTGATACAGGGGCGTAAAAAAACCGGCCTGATGGGCCGGTTTTTTTTAGAGCGTTTGCTCAGTGGCTGATCAGGCCAGCTGTCTTTTTGATTTTTGAGCGACGCCCTCTTTGGGGGTAGTGGCGCTGACTGGAGCGCTGATATTCACTGCGTGCAAGCCCTTGGGTCCCTGAATGATGTCGAAGGAAACCGGTTGCCCTGCCTTTAGTGTCTTGTAGCCATCCATTTGGATAGCCGAGTAATGCGCAAATAGGTCGTCAGTCTTGTCGTCTTCGTTGATGAAGCCGTAACCCTTGGCATTGTTGAACCACTTGACCTTACCGCTCGCCATGCCCATATCCCTCTGCACCAGACTCCATCACTGGAGTATCATCCAGTTTATCCGTCCTAACCCGAATAAATAAGGTTGACTGCGCGGACCTTTTTTACCCACTGTGGGTTCTATTGGTTGTAACACTGATTTGCCGATAGTCAAGGCGACCAGTCGGTCAGAGTTGAAATTCTGACAGGTCGCCCCCACCACTGTATTTGAACCACTGACGAACCTTTCTTTCCATGCATGCAATCAGCCAGATTCGACTAACATTCAATCAGGATCGCCCGGATCATCAAGAAGACGACGACGGTTCTGCAGGCATTGCTGTCCAGGAGGCCAAGCCTGCTTTACAGGCGCCGCCGATGTACAAGGTGGTTTTGTTCAATGATGACTACACACCGATGGATTTCGTCGTCGAAGTACTCGAGGTGTTTTTTAACCTGAACCGCGAGTTGGCGACCAAGGTAATGCTGGCCGTTCACACAGAAGGACGGGCAGTATGTGGAGTGTTTACCCGCGACATCGCCGAGACAAAGGCCATGCAGGTCAACCAGTACGCCAGGGAAAGCCAGCATCCGCTACTCTGTGAAATCGAGAAGGACGGTTAACTCCGACCACTTGGGTATGAGGTGAAGCTATGTTAAACCGCGAGCTCGAAGTCACCCTCAATCTTGCCTTCAAGGAGGCCCGTTCGAAGCGTCATGAATTCATGACCGTCGAACACCTGCTGCTGGCACTTTTGGATAACGAAGCTGCCGCCACCGTACTGCGTGCGTGTGGTGCCAATCTCGACAAACTCAAGCATGACCTGCAGGAGTTTATCGACTCCACCACGCCGTTGATCCCCGTTCATGACGAGGACCGCGAGACCCAGCCAACCCTGGGCTTCCAGCGGGTACTGCAGCGTGCCGTTTTCCACGTACAGAGCTCCGGCAAGCGCGAAGTCACAGGGGCCAATGTGCTCGTGGCGATCTTCAGCGAGCAGGAAAGCCAGGCTGTGTTCCTGCTCAAGCAGCAAAGCGTTGCCCGTATTGATGTCGTCAACTACATCGCCCATGGCATTTCCAAGGTGCCGGGGCATGGCGATCACTCGGAAGGTGAGCAGGATATGCAGGATGACGAGGGCGGTGAGTCTTCTTCTTCGAGCAACCCGCTGGACGCTTATGCCAGCAACCTCAACGAACTGGCGCGCCAGGGGCGGATCGATCCGCTGGTGGGGCGTGAGCTGGAAGTTGAGCGCGTGGCGCAGATCCTGGCGCGTCGCCGCAAGAACAACCCGTTGTTGGTCGGTGAGGCAGGCGTGGGTAAAACCGCGATTGCCGAAGGCCTGGCCAAACGCATTGTTGATAACCAGGTGCCCGACCTGCTGGCCAACAGCGTCGTCTACTCCCTTGACCTGGGCGCATTGCTCGCCGGGACCAAGTACCGTGGCGATTTCGAGAAGCGCTTCAAGGCGTTGCTCGGCGAGCTGAAAAAACGCCCGCAGGCGATCCTGTTCATTGACGAAATCCACACCATCATCGGTGCCGGTGCTGCTTCCGGTGGCGTGATGGATGCGTCGAACCTGCTCAAGCCGCTGCTGTCTTCGGGCGATATCCGTTGCATCGGTTCGACCACGTTCCAGGAATTCCGCGGGATCTTCGAAAAAGACCGTGCCCTGGCGCGCCGCTTCCAGAAAGTGGATGTGTCCGAGCCTTCGGTAGAAGACACCATTGGCATCCTGCGCGGGCTCAAGGGGCGCTTTGAAGCGCACCATGGCATCGAGTACACCGATGAGGCGCTGCGTGCAGCCGCCGAGCTGGCATCGCGCTACATCAATGACCGGCACATGCCGGACAAGGCTATCGACGTGATCGACGAGGCGGGTGCCTACCAGCGCCTGCAGCCGGTAGAGAAGCGTGTGAAACGCATCGACGTGCCTCAGGTCGAGGATATCGTGGCGAAGATCGCGCGGATTCCGCCAAAACACGTCAACACCTCCGATCGGGAGCTGCTGCGTAACCTGGAGCGCGACCTCAAGCTGACCGTGTTTGGTCAGGATGCAGCCATCGACTCGCTGTCCACCGCGATCAAGCTGTCCCGCGCTGGCCTCAAGTCGCCGGACAAGCCGGTCGGTTCGTTCCTGTTCGCCGGGCCTACCGGCGTCGGCAAGACCGAAGCGGCGCGGCAATTGGCCAAGGCCATGGGGATCGAGCTGGTGCGTTTCGACATGTCCGAGTACATGGAGCGTCACACCGTGTCGCGCCTGATCGGTGCGCCTCCGGGCTATGTCGGCTTCGACCAGGGCGGCCTGTTGACCGAGGCGATCACCAAGCAGCCACATTGCGTGCTGCTGCTCGATGAAATCGAGAAGGCGCACCCGGAAGTCTTCAACCTGCTGTTGCAGGTCATGGACCACGGCACCCTGACCGACAACAACGGGCGCAAGGCGGACTTCCGCAACGTGATCGTGATCATGACCACCAATGCCGGTGCCGAAACGGCCGCGCGGGCTTCCATTGGCTTTACTCATCAGGATCACTCTTCCGACGCCATGGAAGTGATCAAGAAGAGTTTCACGCCGGAATTCCGCAACCGCCTGGACACCATCATCCAGTTTGGTCGCCTCAGCCATGAGGTCATCAAAAGCGTGGTGGACAAGTTCCTCACCGAGCTCCAGGCGCAGTTGGAAGACAAGCGCGTGCAGCTGGAAGTCTCGGACGCGGCGCGCAACTGGCTGGCGGAAGGTGGCTACGACGCGGCAATGGGCGCTCGGCCAATGGCTCGCCTGATCCAGGACAAGATCAAGCGCCCACTGGCGGAAGAGATCCTGTTCGGCGAACTGGCAGACCATGGTGGCGTGGTGCATATCGATCTGAAGGACGGCGAGTTGACCTTCGACTTCGAAACCACGGCTGAAATGGCCTGATAGCTGACGCAACAAAACAAAAAGGCGCCGAGAGGCGCCTTTTTGCTGTCTTGAAACCGATGCAGATCAAATGTGGGAGCGGGCTTGCTGGTTTCAGGTAAATCGCGCGCACACAAAAACGCCCGGCATAACCGGGCGTTTTGTATTGACTTGATTAACGGGCGCGGTAAGTGATGCGCCCTTTGCTCAGGTCATAGGGCGTCAGTTCGACGCGCACTTTGTCACCGGTAAGAATACGAATGTAGTTCTTGCGCATCTTGCCGGAGATATGCGCGGTTACGACGTGCCCATTTTCCAACTCCACACGAAACATGGTGTTGGGCAGGGTGTCGACGACAGTGCCTTCCATTTCGAAGCTGTCTTCTTTCGACATGCAGTAAAGCCCTCGGTATCCAGTGAATGGCCCGGTGCAACTGCGCCAGGCAAAAGCGGCGTGCATTGTGCCCGAAAAAGGGTGTTTAAGCCAAGAGGTTCTAGTTCAACGTGACCCATCTTTGGTTAATTAGCAGCTCAATGGGCCGATATTGGGTCTTGTAGTTCATCTTTTTGCAGTTTTTTATCCAGTATCCGAGGTACACCGCCTCCAATTCCAGGCGCAAGGCTTCACCGATCTGCCACAGGATCGCAAAGCGTCCCAGGCTGCGCCGTTCCTCGGCGGGCTCATAAAAGGTGTAGACCGCCGACAGGCCATTGGGCAGCAGGTCAGTCACGGCGACCGCCACCAGTCGTCCCTCGAGCCGAAACTCATAGAAGCGCGAGAAGGGCAGGTCGCGCACCAGGAAGGTGGAAAACTGGTCGCGGCTGGGAGGGAACATGTCGCCGTCGGCGTGGCGCTGTTCGATGTAGCGTTGGTAAAGGTCGAAATATTCTTCGCTGAAGCCGGGTTTGGTGGCGGTAACGGTCAGGTCGGCGTTGCGCTTCAGGATGCGTTTCTGGTTGCGGTCCGGCAGGAACTGCGCCACCGGGATGCGCGCCGGTACGCAGGCGTTGCAGTTCTGGCAGTGCGGCCGGTAAAGGTGGTCGCCGCTGCGCCGGAAGCCCATTTCCGACAAATCGGCATACACATGCACGTCCATCGGCTGGCTGGGGTCGAGGAACAGCGTGGTGGCCTGCTCATCGGGCAGATAGCTGCATGAGTGGGGTTGAGTGGCATAAAACTTCAAACGCGCCAGCTCGGTCATGATCAACCCTCGGATAAGCTTTGAAATAAGTGTAAGCCAGGTGCGGGGAAGTCGCCTAGGAAACCCACGGAGCAGAGCTGGTTTGGTCCAAATGGTCGCGCAGGTAGTTGGCGAAGTCGCTGCGGGGAATGGCGCGGGCGCCGAGGCTGTGCAGGTGATCGGTGGGCATCTGGCAGTCGATCAGCACAAAGCCCCAGGCCTGTAGTTGCCGAACCAGGGTGGCAAAGCCGTATTTCGAGGCGTTGTCGGCGCGACTGAACATGGACTCGCCGAAAAACAACTGGCCCATCGCCAGGCCGTACAGGCCGCCCACCAGTTCGCCCGCGTCCCACACCTCCACCGAATGCGCATAACCGCGCTGGTGCAGTTGCAGGTAGGCGTTCTGCATGGCTTCGGTGATCCAGGTGCCATCGGCATAACTGCGCGGCGCCGCGCACGCCTGGATGACCGCAGTGAAGTCCTGGTCGAAAGTCACTGTGTAACGCTGCTGGCGCAACAATTTGCCGAGGCTGCGGGAAACGTGCAGCTCATCGGGAAACAGTACGGTGCGCGGGTCGGGCGACCACCAGAGGATGGGCTGGCCTTCCGAGAACCAGGGAAAACAGCCGTGACGGTAGGCCTGGATCAGGCGGTCGGCCGACAGGTCGCCACCGGCCGCGAGCAGGCCATTGGGTTCGCGCATGGCCTTGGCCAGCGGTGGGAAGGTCAGGGTGTTGCGTTGTAACCAGGTCAGCATGGCATCCAGGCTTACGGAAGGGGAGGGCGGTAACGGCGATGTTGTCCGTTGCAAGAGCTGTGATTATTGTCGACGAAACGCTCTGGGGCTAGCCCGAACATGGGATCGATGCAGATAAGCATGAACGGGTGTTTCTGCAACTCTATGCCGGGGGCGTGGTCGTAATCGCGTACGTCGGTCGGCAAGCTAGCCTGGATTGGCAAAAACAGCTCATAAGCCTTTGTCAGTAAAGACAATGCATGCTCAAATTGAACGTTATGAAATTGAACATTGGCTATGCTGTGTAACGTAGGCCAAGTGCGTGGCATCGCGCGCACAAACCCGTACAATGCGGCCATTGGGGCGTTATCGCCGTTTCATGAATCAGTAGCAGGGTGTTAAAAGTAGCTCCACTGGCACTCGTTCATTTTTTACCTGCCCGGATTGGGCAGTGTTTTGCAGTCATTCAACAGATGGACGCGCTAAAGGCGCAGGAAAAGACCCGTTTTGAAGAAATCCGCCGCAACACCTAAAGCCGCAGTCGTGCCCGCCTGGCGCCAGCACCTGCACTACCGACTCAAGGAAGGTGCACTGATCGCCATCGGCGCGCTGTGCCTGTTCCTGATGATGGCCTTGCTCACCTATGGCAAGGACGATCCAGGCTGGAGCCACAACAGCAAGATCGAAGACGTGCAGAACTTCGGTGGTCCGGCCGGCTCCTACAGCGCCGACATCCTGTTCATGGTGCTGGGTTACTTCGCTTACATCTTCCCGTTGCTGCTGGCCATCAAGACCTGGCAGATCTTCCGCCAGCGTCACGAGCCGTGGCAATGGAGCGGCTGGCTTTTCTCCTGGCGCCTGATCGGCCTGGTGTTCCTGGTGTTGTCCGGCGCGGCCCTGGCCCATATCCATTTCCATGCACCTACCGGTCTGCCGGCCGGTGCCGGCGGCGCTTTGGGCGAAAGCCTCGGCGACCTGGCCCGCAGGACCCTGAACATCCAGGGCAGCACCCTGATGTTTATTGCGCTGTTCCTGTTCGGCCTCACCGTGTTTACCGACCTGTCCTGGTTCAAGGTCATGGACGTGACCGGCAAGATCACCCTCGACCTGCTCGAACTGTTCCAGGGCGCCGCCAATCGCTGGTGGTCGGCCCGGGTGGACCGCAAACGCATGGTTGCGCAACTGCGCGAGGTGGATACCCGCGTCAACGAGGTGGTAGCCCCGAGCACGCCGGACCGGCGTGAGCAGGCCAAGGTCAAGGAACGCCTGATCGAACGCGAGCAGGCCCTGACCAAGCACATGTCGGACCGCGAGAAGCAAGTGCCGCCGGTGATTGCCCCTGCGCCGCCGAAGGCCCCCGAGCCGAGCCACCGCGTGCAGAAAGAGAAACAGGCGCCGTTGTTTGTCGACAGCGCCGTGGAAGGCACCTTGCCGCCGATCTCGATTCTTGATCCTGCGGAAAAGAAACAGCTCAATTATTCCCCCGAATCCCTGGCGGCCGTCGGCCACCTGCTGGAAATCAAGCTCAAGGAATTCGGCGTCGAAGTCTCGGTGGATTCGATCCACCCGGGCCCGGTGATTACCCGCTACGAAATCCAGCCGGCTGCCGGCGTCAAGGTCAGCCGCATTTCCAACCTGGCCAAGGATCTGGCGCGTTCGCTGGCCGTGACCAGCGTGCGGGTGGTGGAAGTGATTCCGGGCAAGACCACCGTCGGTATCGAGATTCCCAACGAAGACCGGCAGATCGTGCGCTTCTCCGAAGTGCTGTCGACCCCGGAATACGACAACTTCAAGTCGCCGGTCACCCTGGCCCTGGGCCACGACATCGGCGGCAAGCCGGTGATCACCGACCTGGCGAAAATGCCTCACTTGCTGGTTGCCGGTACCACCGGTTCCGGTAAGTCGGTGGGTGTGAACGCGATGATCCTGTCGATCCTGTTCAAGTCGGGCCCGGATGACGCCAAGCTGATCATGATCGACCCGAAAATGCTTGAGCTGTCCATCTACGAAGGCATTCCACACCTGTTGTGCCCGGTGGTGACCGACATGAAGGATGCGGCCAACGCCCTGCGCTGGAGCGTTGCCGAGATGGAGCGGCGCTACAAGCTGATGGCGAAGATGGGTGTGCGTAACCTGTCGGGCTTCAACGCCAAGGTCAAGGAAGCCCAGGACGCCGGCACGCCGCTGACCGACCCGTTGTACAAGCGTGAAAGCATCCACGACGAAGCGCCGCTGTTGACCAAATTGCCGACCATCGTGGTGGTGGTCGACGAATTTGCCGACATGATGATGATCGTCGGCAAGAAGGTCGAAGAGCTGATCGCCCGTATCGCCCAGAAGGCGCGGGCCGCCGGGATCCACTTGATCCTCGCGACCCAGCGTCCGTCGGTGGACGTGATCACCGGCCTGATCAAGGCCAACATCCCGACCCGCATGGCGTTCCAGGTGTCGAGCAAGATCGATTCCCGGACCATCATCGACCAGGGCGGCGCCGAGCAACTGCTGGGCCACGGTGACATGCTCTACATGCCGCCGGGCACCAGTTTGCCGATCCGTGTCCACGGCGCGTTCGTCTCCGACGATGAGGTGCACCGTGTGGTGGAAGCCTGGAAACTGCGTGGCGCCCCGGAATACAACGACGACATCCTCGCCGGCGTCGAAGAGGCCGGCAGCGGCTTCGACGGTGGCAGCGGCGGTGGCGACGATGATGCCGAGACCGATGCGCTCTACGACGAAGCGGTGCAGTTCGTGCTTGAAAGCCGCCGCGCCTCGATCTCCGCCGTACAGCGCAAGCTGAAGATTGGCTACAACCGCGCTGCCCGCATGATCGAAGCCATGGAAATGGCCGGCGTGGTCACCTCGATGAACACCAACGGCTCGCGCGAAGTGATTGCGCCAGCGCAGATGCGTGACTGATTACGTGCCGCGTGGCAACACGCGGCACGCCTTGCAACCGAATCTAAGAGGACTCCCATGCGTCTTATCCGCATGCTGTTGTTGCCTGCATTGGCCCTGACTGCTGTTTCGGCTCATGCTGACCCGGCTTCCGTCGCCAGCCTGAAAAACCTGTTGGACAAATCCCAGACCCTGACCGCGCGCTTCTCCCAGCTCACGCTGGATGCCGGTGGCACCCAGTTGCAGGAAACCGCCGGCGAGATGGCTGTACAGCGTCCAGGGCTGTTCTACTGGCACACAGAAGGCAAGGCCGAGCAGACCATCGTCTCTGACGGCCAAAAAGTCACCCTGTGGGACCCGGACCTGGAGCAGGCGACCATCAAGAAGCTCGACCCGCGCCTGAACCAGACGCCAGCGCTGTTGCTGTCGGGCGATGTGTCGAAGATCAACGACAGCTTCGACATTACCTCCAAGCAGACCAGCAACGTGATTGAATTCACCCTTAAGCCGAAATCCAAGGACACGCTCTTTGACACGCTGTCCCTGTCGTTTGGCAACGGCGTGATCAACAACATGCGTCTGATTGACAGCGTCGGCCAGCGCACCGATATCCTGTTCTCCGGGGTCAAGGCCAACCAGCCGGTACCGGCATCCAAGTTCAAGTTCGACATCCCGAAGGGTGCCGACGTGATCCAGGAATAAACTGCCCAGAGGTTTCAAACGCTGCCCATGGACCTGTTTCGAAGTGACCCGATTGCTCAGCCTCTGGCGGCGCGCCTGCGCTCGACCAACCTGGACGAGTACGTCGGGCAGGAACACCTGCTCGCCCGCGGCAAGCCTTTGCGCGAGGCCCTTGAGCAGGGTGCGCTGCACTCGATGATTTTCTGGGGGCCGCCGGGCGTGGGTAAAACCACCCTGGCGCGGCTCCTGGCAAAAGTCTCGGATGCACACTTCGAGACGGTCTCGGCGGTGCTGGCCGGGGTCAAGGAGATCCGCCAGGCGGTGGAAGTCGCCAAGCAGCAGGCCGGGCAGTACGGCAAGCGCACCATCCTGTTCGTCGACGAAGTGCATCGCTTCAACAAGTCGCAGCAGGATGCGTTCTTGCCGTATGTCGAAGACGGCACGCTGATCTTTATTGGTGCCACCACCGAAAACCCGTCTTTTGAACTGAACAATGCCTTGCTGTCCCGGGCGCGTGTCTATGTGCTCAAGAGCCTCGATGAAGCCGCGATGCAGAAGCTCTTGCAGCGTGCGCTGAACGAAGACAAGGGCCTGGGCAAGCGCCAGTTGAGTGTCAGTGAGGAAGGCTTCAAGATCCTGCTGACTGCTGCGGATGGCGACGGTCGACGTTTTCTCAATCTGCTGGAAAACGCTTCCGACCTGGCCGAGGATGGCAGCGAAATCGGCGTCGACTTGCTGCAGAGCCTGTTGGGCGACACCCGCCGGCGTTTCGACAAGGGCGGCGAAGCGTTCTACGACCAGATTTCCGCGCTGCACAAATCTGTGCGCGGCTCCAACCCCGACGGCGCGCTGTACTGGTTTGCGCGGATGATCGACGGCGGTTGCGACCCGCTGTACCTGGCCCGGCGCGTGGTGCGCATGGCCAGCGAAGATATCGGCAATGCCGACCCGCGTGCGCTGAGCCTGTGCCTGGCCGCCTGGGAAGTGCAGGAACGCCTGGGCAGCCCGGAAGGCGAGTTGGCGGTGGCCCAGGCCATCACCTATCTGGCCTGCGCACCGAAGAGCAACGCGGTGTACATGGGCTTCAAGTCCGCCCTGCGTGCTGCCGCCGAGCATGGTTCCCTGGAAGTGCCGCTGCACCTGCGCAATGCGCCGACCAAGCTGATGAAGCAACTCGGCTACGGCGATGAGTACCGCTACGCCCACGATGAGCCGGACGCCTATGCGGCTGGCGAAGATTACTTCCCGGATGACCTTGAGCCGCAGCCGTTCTACCAGCCGGTGCCCCGCGGCCTGGAGCTGAAGATCGGCGAAAAGCTCAATCACCTCGCCCAACTTGACCGGCTCAGTCCGAAACAGCGGAGAAAGTAGTGCTCAGAACGATTCTTGCCGTGTCCGTGGCCGGCATCGCTGGTACATTATTGCGTTTCGCCACCAGCACGTGGGTCAGCGCCAATTGGCCGAAGCATTTTTATGCGGCGACCCTGGCGGTCAACCTGGTGGGCTGTTTGATCATCGGCTTGTTGTACGGGTGGTTTCTGCTTCGCCCGGAAGTGCCGATTGAGATTCGTGCCGGCTTGATTGTCGGTTTTGTAGGCGGTCTGACGACCTTTTCATCCTTTTCACTGGACACGCTACGCCTGCTGGAAAGCGGGCAGGCACCGGTCGCCTTCGGGTACCTGGCCGTCAGCGTGTTCGGCGGGCTGCTCGCCACCTGGGCTGGCCTGTCCTTGACCAAACTTTGATAAACGAGAGACCGACATGCTCGATTCCAAACTGTTACGTAGCAACCTTCAGGACGTAGCGGACCGCCTGGCATCCCGTGGCTTTGCCTTGGATGTTGCGCGCATCGAAGCGCTGGAAGAACAGCGCAAGACCGTCCAGACCCGCACCGAAGCACTGCAGGCTGAGCGTAATGCGCGTTCCAAATCCATCGGTCAGGCCAAGCAGCGCGGCGAAGACATCGCGCCGTTGATGGCGGACGTCGAGCGTATGGCTGGCGAGTTGGCTTCCGGCAAAGTCGAGCTGGACGTTATCCAGACCGAACTGGACTCGATCCTGCTGGGCATCCCGAACCTGCCGCACGAATCCGTGCCGATCGGCGAAGACGAAGACGGCAACGTCGAAGTCCGTCGCTGGGGCACGCCAAAAGCCTTCGATTTCGAGATCAAGGACCACGTCGCCCTGGGCGAACTGACCGGTGGCCTGGACTTCGAAACGGCGGCCAAAATGTCCGGCGCGCGCTTTGCCTTGCTGCGTGGCCCGATTGCACGCATGCACCGCGCCCTGGCGCAGTTCATGATCAACCTGCACACCGGCGAGCACGGCTACGAAGAGGCTTACACCCCGTACCTGGTCCAGGCTCCGGCGCTGATGGGCACCAGCCAGCTGCCGAAATTCGAGGAAGACCTGTTCAAGATCAGCCGCGATGGCGAAGCCGACTTGTACCTGATCCCGACCGCCGAAGTGTCGCTGACCAATATCGTGGCCGGGGAAATCCTCGACGCCAAGCAGCTGCCGATCAAGTTTGTCGCCCACTCGCCATGCTTTCGCAGCGAAGCCGGTGCATCGGGCCGCGACACCCGCGGCATGATTCGCCAGCACCAGTTCGACAAGGTCGAGATGGTGCAGGTTGTCGAGCCGTCGACTTCCATGGAAGCGCTGGAAGGCCTGACCGCCAACGCCGAACGCGTCCTGCAACTGCTGGAGCTGCCGTACCGCGTTCTGGCGCTGTGCACCGGCGACATGGGTTTCAGTGCCGTGAAGACTTACGACCTGGAAGTGTGGGTGCCGAGCCAGGACAAATACCGCGAGATTTCGTCGTGCTCCAACTGCGGTGATTTCCAGGCCCGTCGCATGCAGGCGCGTTTCCGTAACCCGGAAACCGGCAAGCCCGAGCTGGTCCACACCCTCAACGGTTCGGGCCTGGCAGTAGGCCGTACCCTGGTGGCCGTGCTGGAAAACTACCAGCAGGCTGACGGTTCGATCCGCGTGCCTGAAGTGCTCAAGCCGTACATGGCGGGCGTTGAGGTCATCGGCTAAATGGAATTTCTGCCGCTGTTTCATAACCTGCGCGGCAGTCGTGTGTTGGTCGTCGGTGGCGGGGAGATTGCCTTGCGCAAATCCCGGCTGCTGGCCGACGCCGGCGCGTTGTTGCGGGTGGTTGCTCCCCAGATTGAAGACCAGTTGCGTGAACTGGTGCAGGGCAGTGGCGGTGAACTGATTTTGCGTGGTTATCAGGAGGCCGACCTCGACGGTTGCACCCTGATCATCGCGGCGACCGACGACGAGCCGCTGAACGCGCAAGTGTCCAGCGATGCCCGGCGTCGTTGCGTACCGGTCAATGTGGTGGATGCGCCGGCCTTGTGCAGCGTGATCTTTCCGGCGATTGTCGACCGTTCGCCGTTGGTGATCGCAGTGTCCAGCGGCGGCGATGCGCCGGTGCTGGCACGGCTGATCCGGGCCAAGCTGGAAACCTGGATTCCGTCGACTTACGGCCAGTTGGCCGGGCTGGCGGCGCGGTTTCGCAGCCAGGTCAAAGGCTTGTTCCCGGATGTGCAGCAACGTCGCGCGTTCTGGGAAGATGTCTTCCAGGGCCCGATTGCTGATCGGCAACTGGCCGGGCAGGGCGATGAAGCCGAGCGTCTGCTGGTGGAGAAAATCAACGGCGCGCCGCCGCACGCACCGGGCGAAGTCTACCTGGTGGGCGCAGGCCCG
>NZ_JACARK010000727.1:0-4512 GCF_013386655.1 Pseudomonas sp. K5002
GGGGGTCACTACCAGCACGCCGGGCTTGAGCAGCTCCACGGTGTTGCGCATGGTGCGCGCGCAGATGATGATCTTGGTCATGCGCCGGGTTTCATAATCGCCGGCGTTGAGGATCTGCGCGCCCATCAGGTCGGCCACGTCGCGGGTGCGCGGGGCGTTGAGTTCCGGTTGGTAGGGAATGCAGCCCAACAGGCGGAAATCGCCGCTGCGCAACAAAGGCGAATGCTCCTTGAGCCGCGCCGAGAAGGCTTCCATGCTTTCGTCGGTGCGCACCTTGTTGAGGATCACACCCAGCACTTTTGGGTCTTTCGGGCCGCCGAACAGCTGGGCCTGCAATTCCACGCGGCCGGAGAGTTCGGTCAGCACTTCGTTTTCCGGAGCCGAGACCAGGATCACCTCGGCGTCCAGGCTCTTGGCCAAGTGCAGGTTGACCCGGGCCGCATAGCTGGCGCTGCGGGTCGGCACCATGCCTTCGACGATCAGCACGTCCTTGCCCACGGCGGCTTGCTGGTAAAGGGTGATGATTTCTTCCAGCAGCTCGTCGAGCTGGCCGTCGCCGAGCATCCGTTCGACATGGGCCAGGCCCAGAGGCTGGGGCGGTTTCAGGCCGTGGGTGCGGGCCACCAGCTCGGTGGAGCGCTCGGGGCCGGTGTCGCCGGGGTGCGGCTGGGCAATCGGTTTGAAGAAGCCGACTTTCAGCCCGGCCCGTTCAAGGGTGCGCACCAGCCCAAGGCTGATGGAGGTCAGACCCACACCAAAATCGGTGGGCGCGATAAAAAAAGTCTGCATGCGAATTCTCTGGAGGTGCATGGCTTCGGTGGCGGCCTATGGCTGGCTGCCTACCGGGAATCAGGTGCCAAGGTTATCTTTATCTGAGCCTTGCGCACACCAGCCGCACGTAAAGGGCTTGTCTATTTTTTCAAGGCGTTGCGCCGGGTCCGTGACCCAGGCCCGGGATTGCCAGGGTGGCTGGTGGCGCAGGTGCTGGGTGTGGCCGCAGGAAAGCTCGACGACCCAGTGCCGGTCTTCGTCCTGGTGAAATCCGACGACCGTCGGGTCAGTTGTTCGACCCCGTCCGTCCGGGTTGTGTTCGCTTTCGGGCAAATCCTTGTTTAGACTTGTCCGTTCTTCATTCTTCTGCAAAAGGTCTCGCCCCATGCCGATCGCCGCCAATAAGGCTGTCTCCATTGACTATACCCTGACCAACGACGCTGGTGAGGTCATCGACAGTTCTGCCGGCGGCGCGCCGCTGGTCTACCTGCAAGGTGCAGGTAACATCATCCCGGGCCTGGAAAAGGCCCTGGAAGGCAAAGAGGTCGGTGACGAACTGACCGTTGCCGTAGAACCTGAAGATGCCTACGGCGAATACGCTGCCGAACTGGTCAGCACCCTGAGCCGCAGCATGTTCGAAGGTGTCGACGAGCTGGAAGTGGGCATGCAGTTCCACGCTTCCGCTCCGGACGGCCAGATGCAAATCGTCACCATCCGTGACCTGGACGGCGACGACGTGACCGTCGACGGCAACCACCCGCTGGCTGGCCAGCGCCTGAACTTCCAGGTGAAGATCGTCGCTATCCGTGACGCTTCCCAGGAAGAAGTGGCCCACGGCCACGTGCACGGCGAAGGTGGTCACCACCATTAATTGACTGAGCGACGCTCTGTCAGTTGGAAAAAGGCGCCTTCGGGCGCCTTTTTCATTTGGCGGCTATTCTTGCCGACTTGGCGGCTGTAATCTCGAATGGCCGTTACGAAGAACATGGGATATCTGGAGTTCGTCATGAGTGCTTTCCACGACCTTAAACTCAAAGCCCTGGATGGTCAGGAGCTGCCTCTGGCGCCCTTCAAGGGGCAAGTCGTGCTGGTGGTCAACGTCGCCTCCAAATGTGGGTTGACCCCACAGTACGCCGCGCTGGAAAACCTCTATCAGCAATACAAAGACCAGGGTTTCACCGTACTCGGGCTGCCGTGCAATCAATTTGCCGGGCAGGAACCGGGTACTGAAGAAGAAATCCAGGAATTCTGCAGCCTCAACTACGGCGTGACCTTTCCCCTGGGCAGCAAGCTTGAGGTGAATGGCCACGATCGCCACCAGCTGTATCGATTGCTGGCGGGCGAGGGCGCCGAATTTCCCGGGGACATCACCTGGAACTTCGAGAAATTCCTGTTGGGCAAGGACGGCCGGGTGCTGGCGCGTTTCTCGCCGCGTACACCGCCGGATGACCCCTCCATTATTCAGGCGATCGAAAAAGCATTGAACTGATACTTTTCAGCATTCTCGAGTGAGTTTCTGTGGCAAGGGAGCTTCCTGTGGCAGGGAGTTTCCTATGGCAAGGGAGCTTGCTGTGGCGAGGGAGCTTGCTCCCGCTGGGCTGCGAAGCAGCCCCATGCCCTCCCGCTTTTACCCCTTAATCACCCCAATCAATAGTGCTATCCAACACGCTGCACACTCCATATTATCCACATCATAAATTCCTTTCCGATGGAGTGCTCCCATGCCTGTCCAAGCTTTGTTCAAACCGTTCCAGCTCGGTGCACTGCAACTGCCGAGTCGCGTGGTCATGGCGCCGATGACCCGTTCCTTTTCTCCGGGTGGCGTGCCCAACTCCAAAGTGATCGAGTACTACCGCCGCCGCGCCGCCGCCGGTGTCGGCCTGATCATCACCGAAGGTACCGTGGTCGGCCACCCGGCTTCCAACGGCTACCCGAACGTCCCGCACTTCTACGGTGAAGCCGCCCTGGCCGGCTGGAAGAAAGTAGTCGACGCGGTACATGCCGAAGGCGGCAAGATCGTTCCGCAACTGTGGCATGTGGGCAGCGTGCGGCGCATCGGCACCGAGCCGGATGCCAGCGTCCCGGCTTACGGCCCCACCGAAAAACTCAAGGACGGCAATGTCGTCGTCCACGGCATGACCGTGCAAGACATCAAGGACGTGATCGCCGCGTTCGCCCAGGCTGCCAAGGATGCCCGGAGCATCGGCATGGACGGCGTTGAAATCCACGGCGCCCATGGCTACCTGGTGGACCAGTTCTTCTGGGAAGGCACCAACCAGCGCACCGACGAATACGGCGGCAGCCTGGCCAACCGTTCGCGTTTCGCCATCGAATTGATCCAGGCCGTCCGCGCCGCCGTGGGGCCGGACTTCCCGATCATCCTGCGTTTCTCCCAGTGGAAGCAGCAGGACTACACCGCGCGCCTGGTGCAAACCCCGGAAGCCTTGGGTGAATTCCTCAAGCCGCTGTCTGACGCTGGCGTGGATATTTTCCACTGCTCCACCCGCCGTTTCTGGGAGCCGGAATTCGAAGGCTCCGAGCTGAACCTGGCCGGCTGGACCCGCAAGCTCACCGGCAAGCCGACCATCACCGTGGGCAGCGTCGGCCTGGACGGCGAGTTCCTGCAGTTCATGGTCAACACCGACAAAGTGGCGCAACCCGCCAGCCTGGAAAAACTGCTGGAGCGCCTGAACAACGACGAGTTCGACCTGGTCGCTGTGGGCCGTGCGCTGCTGGTGGATCCGGATTGGGCACTGAAGGTTCGCGAAGGCCGTGAAGGCGACATCCTGCCGTTCAGTCGTGAGGCGTTGACGACGTTGGTGTAAGGGGCGACAGGGCGGGCACCGGTTGCTCGTCCTCGCACACCCCGCGTAATTGGCGCTCAAACTGCTCGATAATCGCCGGCCAACCCTGACGGCTGGCGTGTTGCCGGGCATTGAGCCGCACCCGGCGCAAGCTCTCGCGCTCTTCCAGCAGCCAATTGGCCGCATCGCAAAACGCTTCTTCATCCCCCGGCATCGCCAGCACGCCGCTGTAGCCATGGCGAATGTGCTGGGTTGCGGCCGCCTGGTCGTATGCCACCACGCCCAACCCTGAAGCCATGGCCTCCAGCACCACGTTGCCGAAGGTTTCGGTCAGGCTGGGAAACAGGAACACATCCCCGGACGCGTAATGCCGGGCCAGTTCCTCACCGCGCAAGGTGCCGCAGAAAATCGCCTCCGGCAGTTCCTTTTCCAGCATCGCCCGTTGCGGGCCATCGCCGACGATGATCAGTTTCATCTGGCGCAGTGGATACGTGTCCTGCAGCGTCTCGAAACAGCGCTTGAGTAACCCGAGGTTTTTTTCCTGGGCCAGGCGGCCGACATGCAGCACGGCAGTTTGCTCACTGGTCAGTGCCCAGCTTTCACGCAACGCATTGTCGCGTTTGGCCGGGTGAAACAGCTGGCTGTCGACACCGCGCGCGAGCATGCCCAGGCGCTCGAAATGGCGCCGCTCCAGCTCCAGGCGCTGGCTGGCGCTGGGCACCAGGGTCAGGGTCGAGCGGTTATGGAACCAGCGCAGATAGTGGGTCAGCACCCGGCTCAGCATGCCCAGGCCGTACTGGTTGGAATACTGCTGGAAGTTGGTGTGAAAGCCACTCACCACGCTGATCCCCAGGCGCCGCGCCGCCCGCAACGCCGACAAACCCAGCGGGCCTTCCGTGGCGATATACAACACATCCGGGCGCTGGCGGGTCCAGCG